>NZ_AULI01000023.1 GCF_000425205.1 Pontibacillus halophilus JSM 076056 = DSM 19796
TTGAACAATCAAACGAAGGTTATTAAGCGAGATGCGTTCGGATTCCGAAGGTATGACCGTTTCCGATTGAAGATTCTTCTGCATCATCAATACAAACATACAAAAGACTTTCAAGTTGGTTAAGGGGCAGGAGCTTGCCTCCTACCCCAACAATTGACTTAGAACCTTTCTTTTTTCTGACACACGTTCTGATTACGTTTTACATCAATTCATGTATAATAGGAGCAAATGGTTTTACAGGTGGTGTCCATATGAATCATGTAAAAACACATCACGCCGTTCAAATTGACTCTTCTAAAGGGACAGTGGTCATTGAAGGGCCTCTATCTTCACATGAACTAGCAAACTATGACTTTCACGAAGACCTAAAGGCTTTTCGTCCTGCAGATAAGCAATTTGAAGCGGTTAAGAAAATTGCTGATTTTGAAGAAGGTCGCATTATTGTGGCACGAACAGACACAACAATTGTTGGATATGTCACCTATCTTTATCCTGACCCACTTGAGCGTTGGTCAGAGTTCAACATGAAAGATTTGATTGAATTAGGAGCAATTGAAGTCATTCCTGATTATCGAGGCGAGCACGTTGCTTCTAAACTCTTAAAAGTTTCTATGCTTGATGAAGCGATGGAAGATTTCATTGTAATCTCGACAGAGTATTACTGGCATTGGGATTTATCGGGCACAAAGTTAAATGTTTGGCAATACCGTGCTGTCATGGAGAAAATGATGAGCGCTGGTGGACTAACACCATATCCGACGGATGATCCTGAAATTGTGTCCCATCCAGCAAACTGCCTAATGGCAAGAATAGGGAGAAATATCCCTAAGCAAAGCGTAGACCAGTTTGAGAAACTTCGGTTTTTAGGCCGACATCAACATCGTTTTTTATAGGAGGAGATTTGAGATGTTAGTAGAGCAAATCATGAGTAAGGATGTTATTACCTTGCCTCCTGAGGCAACAATTGAAAGCGCTTTAAAGTTACTCCATGAGCATCACATTCGGCATATTCCAATAGTCGACGTACTCGACCACGTCGTTGGAATAGTCTCCGATCGAGATGTACGGGATGCGAGTCCCTCTATCTTAAACCAACAACCTTCTTTCAATGAACTCCAAAACGAAGTAAGAACCATCATGAGCTCTCCCGTTGTTACCGTTCATCCACTCGACTTCGCTGAGGAGACGGCTTCAATCTTCTATGAACAGGAGTTTGCTTGTGTTCCAGTTACCCAAGAAGGAAAACTGGTCGGCATCGTAACTGAGAAGGATATGCTTCATACTTTAATCCAACTAACCGGGGTACATGTCCAAAGCTCTCAAGTGGAGCTGAAAGTCCCCCATCGCCCTGGCATCCTTCCAGAAGTTACAGCTGTCCTAGGTAAACGTAAAGTCAACATCACATCAGTATTGATTTACCCTTGTGAGGAAGACCCAGACTACAAAATACTAGTATTCCGAATCCAGACGATGAATCCCCTTCCGACTATTCGTGATTTAAGAGATGCCGGCTATGAGATTCGATGGCCAAACGTTGCGGAGATGAACGTATGAGTTGTCATGCAGCCTTTGTCTATTCGGAAGACTTTACAACGTATAAATTCCGAGATGACCATCCTTTCAATCAATTACGAGTTAAACTAACGTATGAGCTACTAGTCGACGCACAAGCCATTGAACCACACCATCTTCTCTCCCCTAGACAAGCATCTGATGAAGAAATCCAACTCATACACCACCCCAAATACGTAGACGCAGTAAAAAAAGCAAGTAAACAACTTCTAACTGAAGAACAAGCATATGAATTTGGACTTGGCACAGAAGACACTCCTATGTTCCAGAACATGCATGAGGCTTCCGCATTATTAGTAGGCGGCTCTTTATCAGCCGTTGATGCAGTTCTATCTGGCAAAGTGAAACATGCATTAAATTTAGGAGGTGGTCTCCACCACGGTTTTGAGCGTAAAGCTTCTGGCTTTTGTATATACAATGACGGCGCAATCGCCATCGAGTATATTCGAAAACACTATGGCTATAAGGTGCTCTACGTAGATACCGATGCTCACCACGGAGACGGGGTCCAATGGGCTTTTTATGATGACCCAAACGTATGCACATTGTCCATACATGAAACAGGTCGCTATCTTTTTCCAGGGACAGGACAAGTCAGTGAACGAGGTTTAAAAGAAGGGTATGGGTATAGTTATAACATTCCCTTAGACGCTTTCACAGAAGATGAGTCGTTTCTACAAGCGTATGAGACCGCTCTTGAGGAGATTGCTTCCTACTTCCAACCGGACGTTATTATCACCCAGAACGGGGCAGACGCCCATGTATATGACCCTCTCACTCATTTATGTGGAACGATGAAGTTATACGAAGAAATACCAAAGCTTGCTCATTCCATTGCTCACCGGTATTGTGAAGGCAGGTGGATTGCGCTTGGTGGTGGAGGTTATGATATTTGGAGAGTTGTCCCGCGTGCATGGGCTCAAATTTGGAATGTAATGGCTACCAATCATCCTATGGAAGGAAGATTGCCAGAACAATGGCTAGCTAAATGGAGTGCACAATCCCCTGTCTCACTACCAGTGTCCTGGCAAGACCCAGAAGGAATCTGTAAACCAATACCGAGACAAGCAGAGATTAATGAGAAGAATAATAAAGTCTTGCATAAAGCACTAGAGACAATACCAAAACACATTGCGCCTCACAAAAGTCTCTAAGATAGAAAGAAAGAGCGAAGCCCTCATATCCTATGAGAGATTCGCTCTTATCTTGCCTCTGCCCCATCATACTGCGGATCTAAAATGACAATCTCAACTCTCCGATTTGTACGAAGATTGTTTTCCGTATCATTTGAGACTCGAGGTCGTGTATCACCATAACCTACTGCACTAAACCTAGATGGGTCTACTGGATATTCTGTTGTTAAGTACCGAATCACTGAGCTAGCCCTAGCTGCAGATAGCTCCCAATTGGATGGATATCGATATGTAGAAATTGGACGGTCGTCTGTGTGTCCTTCTATCTTCACATGGTGAGGAATTTCACTTAGGAGCACGGCCACTTTGTTCAAGAACGGCTCTCCTTCAGCAATGATTGATGCCTGTCCACTTTCAAACAGTACCTGCTCTTCTAGAATGAGAACAACGCCTCGTTCTGTTCGATTAGTCGTAATCGAATCAGTCATGTCATTACGCTCTAAGAACGCTTGTACCTCGAGCACCAGTTCATCAAGCTTTTCTTCTGATTGACCACCGAGTTCATCATTATCTTGATTGTTTTGGCCTTGTATCTCATATTGGTTTACATCATTTACATTTAACTCTTGGTTTTGCTTTTCAGAAGGCTGTTCGAACTCAACAATGGAAGGATAAAAGTCGAATATCCCTCTACTTTCAAACGAATCCGCTATGGCTTGAAATTTGACTAAATCAATTTGGGACATAGAGAAGAGCAAGATGAAGAAGACAAGAATGAGTGTCATCATATCTGAATACGTAACCATCCACTTTGGTGCACCTTTGTCCACCTTTTTCTGCTTTCGGTTACGCTTCATTGACCGTATCCCCAATCATATCCCCTTCTGATTCCTCTTCAACACGATTTCTTTCTTCCTCAGAAAGGAAAGCGCTAAGTTTCTCTTCTAGCACTTTAGGATTCTGACCTGATTGAACGCCAATAACGCCTTCAATAATAATTTGCTTCCGAAACATCTCTTGCTCTGTTTTGTTCTGAAGTTTGCCAGCCATCGGAGTGAACACTAAGTTTGCTAACACCGTACCATAAAATGTTGTTAATAAGGCAACGGCCATATTAGGTCCTAACGTTGAAGGGTCATCAAGACTACTCAACATCAGAACAAGCCCGATTAAGGTACCAATCATCCCCCATGCAGGAGCATATTCAGCAGCCTTCTCAACGATTGCACGTGACCGACTATGACGTTCCTCTGTTGCGGTAATTTCAGCACTCATAATGTCACTGATGACTTCAGGCTCAATCCCATCTACAGCAAGCAATATCCCTTTACGAATGAATGGGTCTTCAACTTCATCTAATTCAGCCTCAAGAGCGAGTAAACCCTCTCGTCTTGCTTTTTCAGATAAGTGTACAAATTTGTTAATTAAGCCTTTTAGGTCTTCATCATTTCGGCTAAAGGCCTCTTTAATGATCTTGCCTGTCAACTTAAGCTCTTTTAGGTTGAAGTTAATTAACATAGCAGCGGCAAGTCCACCAATCACGATGACAATAGATGAAACTTGAACGAAGGACACAAATCCTCCGATTCCGCTGTTTGAGAAAATCCCAAAGAAAATCATAAGCAGACCGATGACAATTCCTATCGGAGTTAATAGATCATTTCGTTTCATTGTCTCTCTCCCTAACTATAAGACGATATGAATCTATTTCTCTGTATCGGTTGGATTACGATTTTGTTGAGTTTCTTTCAACATTTCTATGGGGAAGAATGACATTTTGTTCTTCGACTTCTTCACCATTCATGTATTTCGTAAGAAGACGCATAGATACCGCTCCCATATCATACATCGGCTGAACCACTGTTGATAATGTAGGACGGACCATCGTCGCTAAACGCGTGTTGTCAAATCCGAATACTTCAATATCATCAGGTACATGGAGACCTTTATCCTGTGCCCCATGAATAACACCAAGCGCCATTTCGTCAGATGCAACGAAAATTCCAGTCGGATGTTCGTCCATTTCTGTTAAATATTGAACTGCTTCGATTCCACTATCATACGTGTAATCACCTTTAACAACGTAGCGATCATCCACTTGTGCTCCGAATTCGCTAATGGCACGCTTGTACCCGTTATATTTCTGCTCATTAATCTCAGTGTCTAAAGGACCTGATACGAACGCAACGTTTTTGTTTCCGCTATCAAAAAGCGTTTTCGTAGCTTCATACGCAGCATCTTCATAATTGATATTTACAGAAGGAATTGTATTCGTTTCATCTACAGTGGCTGCAAGCACTACTGGAACTGGTGAGTTTTGAAACTCTCGAACGTGGTCTTCTGTAATTCTTCCACCCATAAA
This sequence comes from Pontibacillus halophilus JSM 076056 = DSM 19796, assembly GCF_000425205.1. GTDB lineage: Bacteria > Bacillota > Bacilli > Bacillales > BH030062 > Pontibacillus_A > Pontibacillus_A halophilus. The sequence continues at coordinate 5,068 of NZ_AULI01000023.1, forward strand.
TACAAGTCCATCTACCTGTTTACCTAACATGGAATTAATCAGGTGAAGTTCTTTTTCTTTGTTTTGGTCAGAGTTGCTAAGGATAATGTTGTATTTGTACATCGTTGCAATATCTTCAATTCCTCGTGCCAGCTCTGCAAAGAAGATGCTAGAAATGTCAGGGATAATGACACCTACTGTTGTAGTCTTCTTGCTTGCAAGCCCTCTTGCTACTGCGTTCGGACGATAGCCAAGACGGTCAATTGCATCTAATACTTTCTTCCTTGTGGCAGGTTTCACATTCGGGTTTCCATTTACGACACGTGAAACGGTCGCCATTGATACGTTCGCCTCACGGGCCACATCATATATTGTTACATTCATATTCATTTGCCTCCTCAGTCGTTCACCTTACGTTACCGTTATCTCTAGTATTGCTGTTAACAATGATACGATACTATGCATTGTAGCGCAATGTTTCGACATTTCCTGCATATCTATCGGATATAAATAAACAAAAAGAAAACGCCAACATAGGTTGACGTAATCATAAGTTTATTAAACCACTCCGAAAATAGCAAGATAGAGGAGATTAATTATTCTTTAATTCTGTAATGAAATTGTTAAACGTGTCGATATCCATTTGTTGAGCGGAATCAGAAAGTGCTACCGCAGGGTCTGGGTGTACTTCTGCCATCACTCCATCTGCTCCAATCGCCATCGCAGCTTTCGCAGTAGGAAGAAGTAGATCGCGGCGACCTGTAGAGTGTGTCACGTCTACGAATACTGGCAAGTGTGTTTCCTGCTTCAAGATTGGTACAGCTGAGATATCAAGCGTGTTACGCGTTGCTTTCTCGTAAGTACGAATGCCGCGTTCACAAAGGATAATGTTTCCATTACCTTGGGAGATAATGTACTCTGCAGCATTAATAAACTCTGAGATTGTTGCGGACATTCCTCGTTTTAAGAAGATTGGCTTATCAACTTGACCTGCTGCTTTAAGAAGCTCAAAGTTCTGCATGTTACGAGCGCCAATTTGAATCATGTCTACGTAGTTAACCGCAACTTCAATATCTGCAGGGTTTACGATTTCACTTACTACAGCAAGACCGTACTCATCCCCTACTTGACGAAGAATCTTCAATCCTTCTAAGCCAAGACCTTGGAAATCATATGGTGAAGAACGTGGTTTGAATGCCCCACCACGAAGAATGTTTAAGCCTTGGGCTTTAATCGCCTTCGCAACTTCAGCTACTTGCTCATAACTTTCAACAGCACATGGTCCCATGATGAAGTGAGGGTTCCCATCGCCAATTTTCTCACCATTCAACTCTACAATTGTGTCTTCAGGCTTTTTCTTACGAGAAACAAGTAATGCCTTACGATGGTCATCTTCTTGAAGCTCTAGGCTTGCCTTGAAGATCTCTTTAAAGATATGTTCAATCGTTGATTGTTCAAATGGTCCATCATTAAGATTCTTAATCTGGTCTAGCATCTGACGCTCACGAACTGGATCGTAACGATTCATGCCTTGTTGCTGTTTCGTTTGTCCAATCTGTTGCGCAACCTTAGCTCGCTTATTAATAAGTGTAAGCAGCTCTTGGTTAATCTCGTCTAATTCTAGTCTTAACTGGTCTAATTCTTCATTACTCATTTCTGAACGCCCCCAATAATTATGAATGCTTTAACAAAATTATATAAATTTTATTTGAATTAGGAATTATTATAGCTAATAATTTTCCACTTGTCACGAAAAACTTTTTTACGCTTTACCGCGAACAAGCGTTGAAGCCCAAAAGACAGGGTTTTTCCGTAAAAAATCATACTTCCTTCCCATAGAAATAATCCCTTACATAGCTATGCAAAATCTGAAACTACGTTCCTCTTCCTATGTAGTATAGGCACTAGCACCGTTCCATATTGAGATATAAAAAAGGCTACCCAATTGGTAGCCTTACTGTTCTGCCGCTTCTTTCAGAGCATCCTTTGTAATTCTCATGTGAGACGTATTCCACTTCACTTCTTCATTCTTAATGAAAAGGGCCTGAGGAGATTCATGCTTCACACCGAAAACTTCAGCAATCTTATCTGAGAGAGGTCGAGCATGTTGGATTTCGACGATATAAGTTGGTCGATTACTTTCCTCAGCAAAGTCCATGTACTTCGTCTTTGCCTGTGCACTAATGGGACAGGTGACGCTGTGCTTAAGCACATAGAACTCCTCATTCTCTTCTAACACCTTACGGAACTCCTCATATGTAGCAATCGTTTCTGCGCTCACAACATTACCTCCTAATATAAAAAAAGCTACTGGTCATTACTTTAACATGACCAGTAGCTCTTATACTACTCGTACGCTTACGCACGAGAGGCTGTTTCTACTTCTTTCGCATCATCGGACTGTTGACGCTCAAGCTCTTTTGAAGCTTCTTCAATGGCTTCAGCTACTTCCTTTGCAGCTTGTTCAGCCTGACGCTCTGTATTGTTACGGTTCTGCCACGTTTGAGTGGTTTCTTTAACTTTATCCGATAATTCTTGAGATTTCTCTTGAATGGTCTTCCCAAATTGTGAAGAACCTTCAACCGCACGATTCTTCCAGTCTGAACTTGTGTCATAAGCTACATCTTTCCATTCTCCTGCGCGCTCCTTCACATAGCTAGCGCTTTGGTTTAAGTCGCCACGTAGCTCTTTACCGGATTTAGGCGCAAGTAAGAGTGCGGAAAAGGCACCTACAATTCCACCAATTAGTGTTCCGATTAGAAAGTCTTTACTGTTAATGTTTTGATTTTGATTTTGATCTTGTTGGTTACTCATTGTAATTCCTCCTCTTAAATATTTGAAAAGAAGCTTATGCTTCGGTTTTCTTTTCTCTCTTAAACTTCTTGTAAAGATCCATTCCAATTTGTCCCCACTTAACAGCTTGAGCAGCTTGCTCAGAGTTCTTCTCTGCTACTGTTGAAACATTTGAAGATATGGATTGGATGGACGCATTGAAATCTTGAATGGATTCCCCAATGCCCTTCACGCCATCGACGAGCGTGTTTAACCGCTGAGATTTGTCGCTAATGTCTTCCGCTAAATGATTTGTCTTATTCAACAGAGCGGTCGTTTCTACCGTAATGCCTTCCATCTGCTTCTCTAGTCCTTCAAGCGTTGAGGCTACGTTGTTTAACGTCCGTTGTGCGGAAGAAAGTGTTTTAGACAAGTAAACCACAAGCACGGCAAATGCAATGGCAAAAATGAGTGCTGCGATGTACAGGATGATTATCATAATCTTTAGGTCAACTCCTTGTATGTATGCAGGTACATAATTTCGCTTTCCCTAGCTTATTTTACACTAAACCTATTCTTGTTACTATTCGATGGAAATATCCATAGTCCTGCTAGTTCAGACTTTTTTTAATACTGAATTTTCTGTATGATGTACATATATACATAGAGGAGGAATAAAGATGCGTGACCCTCGGATTCAACAATTAGCCCACCAAATTGTACATTACTCTGTTCAATTACAAGCTGGGGAGAAATTGTTAATAGAAAATACAGGCTTACAGGACGAACTTGTTTCAGCTCTTGTAGAAGAAGCTTATGCAGCAGATGGGCTGCCATTTGTGTGGATTAAAGACCAGAAGATACTCCGCTCCTTACTCTTACAGGCAAAGGAAGAGCAGCTTGAGGAGCTTGCTGAGCATGAAGCGGGATTAATGAAGAATGTAGATGCTTACATCGCAATTCGGTCTGGAGACAATATATCTGAACTTGCCGATATCCCTGCCGAACAAATGAAAATGTACAACAGTATTGTTGGGCAGAAAGTGCATCGAGAATGGCGCGTACCTAAAACGAAATGGTGTGTACTTCGCTATCCTAATGCTTCTATGGCTCAACTAGCGAACATGAGCACAAATGCCTTCGAAGATTTCTACTTCGATGTTTGTACGCTAGATTACAACAGAATGGGTACTGCCATGGACGCTCTTGTTCAGATGATGGAACAAACTGACCAGGTACATATTAAGGGGCCTCAAACTGATTTGACGTTCTCCATTAAAGATGTTCCCGTCGTGAAATGTGCTGGCGAATTAAACATTCCTGATGGGGAAGTGTATACAGCTCCTATTCGAGATTCTGTTAACGGAACGATCCATTACAATACCCCTTCTCCATACAACGGTTACACATTTGAAGATGTCAAATTAACATTCCGTGATGGAAAGATTGTAGAGGCTACAGCCAACGATACAGATAGAATCAACGATGTATTTAACACCGATGACGGCGCACGTTACGTTGGGGAATTCGCTATCGGTGTGAACCCTCACATCAAGCACCCTATGAAAGATATTTTATTTGACGAGAAGATTGATGGTAGTTTCCACTTCACTCCTGGTCAATGTTATGAAACGGCTCCAAACGGAAACGACTCCGCAATCCATTGGGACCTTGTTTCCATCCAGCGCCCTGAGTACGGCGGTGGTGAAATTTATTTCGATGGTAAGCTTATTCGTAAAGATGGTCGCTTCGTCGTACCAGAATTAGAGAAACTAAACCCAGAGCATCTTTCCTAACTATATAAAAACCCGTTCAGCACATAGACTGAACGGGTTTATTATTATTCACTATCGTTTTCATAAGCTTCTTGGAACTTCTGAATATCCCCAGCACCCATAAAGATTAGAACTGCATCTTCATATTGCTTAAGCACAGACGTCTCATCCAGATTTAAGATATAGGACTGGTCAATCTTTTCTTGTAAATCATGAATAGAGAGCTTGCCTGATTCTTCGCGGGCAGAGCCAAAAATATCGCATAAATACACATAATCTGCTTCTCCTAAGCTGTCTGCGAACTCTTGAAGGAACATACGTGTACGTGTATACGTGTGAGGTTGGAAGATCGCTACAACCTCTCGATTTGGATATTTCTTTCGCGCTGATTCGATTGTTGCCTCAATCTCACGATGATGGTGTGCGTAATCATCGATAATGATTTGATTGTTGAAGGTCTTCTCAGTAAATCGACGTTTCACACCTTCAAAGGAACGCAAGTGTTTAATATCATCGGATTCAAAGCCTTCATAGTGACAAAGAGCAATAACTGAAAGAGCGTTTAAGACACTGTGTGTACCATATGTTGGAATCACAAATGTATCATAGAACGTGTTCCGTACGAACACATCGAACTCTGTTCCAGCTTCAGTCTCATGTACATTCTGCGCCTGAAAGTCGTTCCCCTCACCGAGTCCATAATAGACGACTGGCACCTTGGCTTGAATCTGCTGTAGATGTTCATCATCTCCACAAGCAATAATGCCTCGTTTCACTTGCTTCGCCATTTGCTGGAATGCATCGAATACATCCTCTACACTTGTAAAGTAATCCGGATGGTCAAAGTCAATGTTGGTCATGATTGCATAGTCTGGTTCATACGCTAAGAAGTGTCTACGATATTCGCACGCTTCAAAAGCGAAGTATTTGCTGTTCTCATGGCCTCGGCCTGTGCCGTCACCAATTAGGAAAGAGGTAGGCTCTACACTTGAGAGGACGTGCGAGAGCAGTCCTGTCGTCGACGTTTTGCCGTGTGCTCCTGTTACAGCGATACTCGTGTATTGATCTGCATATTGACCGAGAAATTCATGGTAACGATAGAATGGCAATCCAAGTTCTTTCGCTGCTTTAATTTCCTCATGGTCGTCTTTAAATGCGTTTCCTGCAATAATCGTTAAGCCTTCATTAATATTTGCTACATCAAAAGGAAAGAGTGGAATCCCTTTGTTCTCTAATGCTTCTTGAGTGAAAAAGCGTTTGTCAACGTCTGACCCTTGTACATGTTCACCCGCGTCATGAAGAATTTGAGCTAGTGCACTCATTCCGGTACCTTTAATACCAATGAAATGGTAAGTTGTCATATAAATAGAACCTCCACAGTAAACAGTCGTTTCTGTTTGTTAGTATATGTATCCTAAAGTAAGGTTGAGCCTATACAATCGTTTATTCTGTATCCATCGACTAATTATAGCAAATCCTCCACACTCCGTGAACGGGTTGTTCCGATTTCCTATACTTAATCAAAATAAAAGGATGACAGAGAATCTGTCAACCTTTTAGAATTCATATTCAACTTTCTGTAAGCGAGGATTCGGGTGATAACGACGCCCTTCCTTCGCTTCTGGCTTCCCATTTAACAGAACATTATCGCCTGTAAAGCCTGTCGTAATGGTAAGTAGACTACTGCCTACCCCGTACATATCAACTGGAACAGTCAATTCTTCAAAGTGCTGAATTCGCTCTTCTGTGAATCCACCACTTACCATAATCTTCACGTGGAAGAAACCTTCTTCATCAAGCGCCTTACGAAGTGCGAAGATAAGCTCAGGATTCACACCTCGTGGGTCGAAATTCCCCATAACATGTTGATTTCTCAGGAAATATTTATCGATTAGTGTACGAGATGTATCTACTCGAACACCTATTAGTTCTTCTCCAAATTCTCGAGCAACCTTTAACGAATCTGTAATCACATCATTGTTGTAATCAACTAAGGCAATTAAATCATCCTCTGGGAAACGATTTGCGTAAGCCTTCGACGCTTCGACAATGTCTCCATTAAACATTTGGATTAGGGCATGGGGCATCGTGCCCATTCCTTTCTTACCCCACCATTCGTTCATTGCATGGGTTGCCTGTGCTGTTGCTCCTCCAATGTAAGCAGAGTAGCCGTCACCGGATTGTTGGGTAAAGTGGTCATCACGGTCTCCCATGAAGATCACCGGCTTTTGCTTACCAGAGATTCTAGCAGCTTTCACTACGTTGTATACATTTGTTGCTACAGACGTTCTTCTCGCTAATATTCCATCTATAATTCCTTCAAGGAATCCGAAATATTGATAAGGACCTGTAATGGTCATCACGGTCTCAAATGGACTAATGCGGTCTCCATCTTCTAGAGAATAAATCTCTAGTTGGTCTGGATTCTTAGCAAAGGTTTGAATCAGTGCGATTACTTCATCGGTTCCACATAGTACGGCATCGCTCTTCTGGAAGAATTGCATCGTAACCACGTTGTCAGGAAGGGCTTCAGAAACAATATCAACAGTCTTTAAGAAGTAAACGGCTGAGAACCATCCTTCACCGACCCGTTCATCGAATTTAAACGTCTGATTCGTTAGACGTTTAATTTCACCATTCATCTTTTTCTCAATTTCTTTCATTTCTCGCTAACCCCTTATCGTCATACTGCGCTATAGATGTACCTAATTACTAATAGTATAAAAATCACGTCGATTCGACAAGTTCTCTGTTTAAATTACTAGATTATTACTTCGCTGAAGTCGCTTGACGCAACTCCTCAAATTCCGATAAGGACACATACACATCACGAGGCTTGCTTCCTTTCGGTCCTGAAATAATCCCTTTCTCTTCCATGGTATCAATGAGTCGAGCTGCTCGGTTGTAACCAACTTTGAAGCGCCGTTGGAGAAGAGATGCACTAGCACCGCTTTGTTGAATAACGAATTCCACAGCAGCATCAAATAAATCGTCTTCTTCTTCGAAATCGGTTTGAAGAATGAGTTCGTCTTGTTCAAAGACATAATTAGGTGGAGCAATCTTCTTCACATAAGATGTAATTCGCTCAATTTCTTCATCCGATACAAAGGCACCTTGAATTCGCTGTGTCTTCCCAGAGCCGTTCTCCAAGAAGAGCATATCTCCTCGCCCTAACAACTTCTCTGCTCCGCTCGTATCAATAATCGTTCTAGAATCCACTTGAGACGACACGCTAAATGCCATACGTGTCGGGATATTCGCCTTAATAAGACCTGTGATGACATCAACTGAAGGGCGTTGGGTTGCCACTAGGAGATGAATCCCACAAGCTCTCGCTTTTTGAGCAATCCGACAGATGGCGTCCTCTACATCTTGTGGGGACATCATCATAAGGTCTGCTAATTCATCTATGACGATAACTAAATAAGGCATATGAGCATCTGGACGACCTTGCTTCTTCATCTTCTCATTGTATCCATCAATGTTCCGAGCGCCTTCTTTAACGAATTTCTCATAGCGCTCTTCCATTTCATTTACTGCCCATTTCAATGCAGATGTTGCGGCCTTGACATCATTAATGACAGGAGCAACTAAATGAGGAAGGTCGTTATAAGGTGCAAGTTCGACCATCTTAGGATCAATCAGTAGGAATTTCACGTCTTCGTGATGAGCCTTATATAAGAGACTAATTAGTATGGTGTTGATGTTCACACTCTTACCAGAACCAGTAGCACCCGCAATCAACCCGTGCGGCATCTTTCTTAAATCGGTCACAATCGGTTCACCTGAGATGTCTAATCCAAGACCGACAGAAAGTGGTGATGTAGCAGATTTAAACGCGTCACTTTCAAAGATTTCTTGAAGGCTAACCGCTTCCGGAGTTTTATTCGGAACTTCAATGCCAATTGCGTTCTTTCCTGGGATTGGAGCTTCCATACGGATATCTTTAGCTGCCATGTTCAGTTTAATGTCATCCGCTAAATTCGTAATCTTACTCACTTTAACCCCAGGTTCTGGTTGAACTTCAAACCGAGTAACAGAAGGCCCTTTGGTAGCATGAACGACGCTTGCTTTAACGTGAAAATGTTTAAGCGTTGTTTCAAGAAGGTCTTTCTGTGCTTCAATCCACTCCGCGTCATCTTCATTCCGCGGTGGCATGTCTTCTAACAAATGAACAGGTACGGATACTGTTTTGTCTTTCGGAGCGACCTTTGGTTCATGCTCATCATCTGCATCGCTTAGAGACTCTTCTTCTTGTTGAACCTGGACTGGTTCTGATGACATTTGTTGTTCATCCTTAGCCTTTCGGTCCCGGTCTCGATTCCGCTTATCCATAGGAGTCATCATCACGTTGAACGGTCGTCTACTCCTAGTCGGTTCTGGACGAGCAGTCTCCATTTCTTCCACGGTTTCTTCTTGCTTCACATTCCCTTTGGATTCGGTTACAGGTGTAGACTGGTTAGATTCGTCTAACTCTTCTTGTTCAGCAGGAAACACGTCATCTGTGTCATTTGAAAGGAACTCATCTACCTCCTGCTCAAATTCCTCTTCATGTTCATGTGCAGGGTGTTCCGTAGACTCAACCGTATCGTCTACGGCTGGTTCTCCTTCAGTCTCTTCCTCTTCATCGTCCATATCTAGCTCTAACGACAAGCCCTGCCCTGAACTGGAGTCGGATTGTTCGTCATCTTCAAACTCAAGTCGATCCTCACGCTTCCAGTGCGGTGATATCATATCTTCATCAAAGAACACAGGAGAAGAGGTAGACTCAGCTTCTATATCCTCACCTAAGTCTTCGTCTTCAGTGGAGACTTCACCCTGTTGATTCTCATCTATATGGGTTTCCTCTTGGTCAACCATTTCCGACTCTTCATGGACGAACAGGTTGACGACATTCTCCTCTTCCTCAACGTCAGCTTCGTTTACGAGATCTCGTGTATGTACGTCTTCATCTGTCTCTTGTTGTAATAGCTCAAATCCCTCTGAATCTTGTTCTTTAGAAGGTTCAGGCTCTACTTCTTCTTGTTGCTGTTTCTCAGCTAACTTTCTTAAGTAGGCAGGTACATCGTCTAAATCTGATACACGAATGCGGTCCTCACGTTTCCCGAATCCATAGATGGGAGAAGGAACTTCTGAAGGCGTAAAAGGTCTAGAGAAGTGTGGTTCTTGCTCTTCTTTCTCATTCCAACTATTGCTAGACTTTGATTCCTCATATTCATAGTCTTCTTCTCGATTTTGTTTATAAGAATATCGTTGTTCAGTTTGACGTGAATTATAAGACGTCTTCCGCTGCAAACGCTCTTCTCGTGAATAGGTAGTTCGTTGCTCTAAGTTCTCATCTGGAATGACCGGGAACCGAAAAGCACGTTCTTTCGGATATTGGTAGGCCATCTTTGTATCAAATGAAGAATCATTGCTTTTTTTATGGTATTGTCCTTCTTCGGCGTCATTATCGGAGTACTTATTTGCTGTTTCTCTTTCTTCTTCTGAAAGTTGTCGGAACCATTTTTTCATCCGATCCCACATTGGGTCATCACTCTTTCTGTTTAGGGTTAATCCTTTTCATTTTAACAGGTTTTAAAGAGATATTGTGAACTACCTTTTGAATTGTAAGAAAAATACCTCTTTAGATTCATAAAAAAACCCTTACTATCCTCTAAAGATAGCAAGGGGGATTTGTCTTGTTGACTTAAGCCTGGAAGAACGTCTCACCAGGGTTACGTTCGCCTTCAAGAACAAGGATTCCTTTTTCTTTTGGAGCATCTGGAAGATCCAATTCTTTAGCGGAACAGATCATTCCGTGAGAAGGGACACCACGTAGCTCAGTGGCTTTAATTTCCATTCCACTTGGCATTACAGCACCTACTTTAGCAACAACAACATGTTGACCAGCATCCACATTCGGTGCACCACACACAATCTGAACAACTTCTTCACCAACGTCTACTTGGCATACGCTAAGTTTATCAGCATTTTCATGTTGAGCTTTCTCCTTCACATAGCCTACGACAAATTTCGGTGAGAAATCGGCTTCTACGGAGTGTTGAATGTTATTCTTCTGAAGCACATCATTGATTTGGTCAACCCAATTCTGGTCTAACGAAATGGCGCCTTGTTCTTCTTTAATAGAGAAATATTCAGATGCACGGAAGATATTGAAACCGAATGTCTCCCCTGTTGTTTCGTGGTAAGTGCGAGCCACGTCTCCTTGTTTTTCTACAGCTAAATCTGCACGCGTCCCTTTTGTTAGTGAAACAATTAGGACGTCTCCAATACCTTGAAGGTTATAGTAAGCGTTCATCACAAATCTCCTTTATCTATTCATCGTTTTCAGTAGTTGGTTTTTTCTGTGCTAAGACAAAGATAGGTTCGAGCTCTTTCTGGTCATACAGGAATGGAAGAGAAGTGACTGGGACTCGTCCTTCAGCAAAGAATTTAAACGTCATTTGAGCTAGGATGTCATAACCAGAAGCGTTTGTAATATCAGCGAAGATTAACACATCTGAGTGTGGTACGGCAACTGCGAGCTCCCCTTCACTGTTCGCTTTCATTTCTTCTAGCAAGGCGTCATTCAGAATTCTTGAGGAATCATAGCCATCATTGGTAGAAATAAATGTAAACGTGTTGCCAGCTACCACATCTTGTTTCATTGTGGTAGGCAAAGCACGTACATTGAATTTCGCTACCTCTTTCAAGCGGTCCTCAGTCCAACCTTCTTCGGTTACCATAGACTTGTCAATCAATCGATACGATTTTCCTAGGTCTAGTGCGTAGTAAATTCTTGTTTCGGCTGTATGGTCCTCGTACACAAGCTCCTTGCCATCTTTCGTTTCTGTAGGAAAGGACGCTGCGCGAATGACGGGTACAATGTGCTTCTCTTTCCCTACCAGATGTTGCTCTTCATTCATGATCCGTAGCGCCTCAGAAATATGTTCCTCTAAGTCGTTTAGCGCCTCTTCCCCGCGCTCTTCCCATTTCGAAATCGTACCAGGCAAGGAAATGTTCACTCCTTGCTTAGAGTCTTTCCACTCTACACGAAACGTATCTTTATCTCGGTTAAAGCTTGTCTTCCATTCTTCTCGTTGGAAGCGAGCTTCTAGCATCTTCTTCATTTTAATACTTGTCATTTTCATATGATCTTTCCTCCTTTACAACGTTCGAGGAAACCGTTCCTTGTACATTTTAGCATGATTCCTTTCGTAGAAAAAGAAGGCTCTGTTAAAACCTTCCGATACGCCCCCATCTACAACGAACTATTCTCAAAAAGAAAGGCCACCGATTTGGTGGCCTTCGTAGGCAATTTAGCTCGGAAGTCCATTCATAAATGTTTGAACTTCTTCTTTTGTTTTCCGGTCTTTGCTTACGAAGCGACCTACTTCTTCGCCACGGTCGAATGCTATGAAGCTTGGAATACCGAAGATGCCTTGGTCAATACATAGGTCAATGAACTGGTCACGGTCCACTGATACCCATACGTAATCTTTGTATTGTTCTTGTAGTTCATCTAAATGTGGGTCAATGACATGACAGTCAGGGCACCATTTCGCGGTGAACATAAATACGGTTTTACCGTTGTCTTTTAATTCATTAAATTGCTCTATAGATTGCAGTTGTTGCATGTTATAGGCCTCCCTAATCGTAAGAAATCTTTAAGTCCCCAGGTTGAATCCATCCCCTCTTCCTAAACCATTCAGAGAGAACAAGAGTAATCAGAGCTGGTCCAACGATATGCAGACAAAGGATTACGATAAGGATTTCGATTGAAACTCCCATAGATTCAAAGGTCATAATTTGTCCAACGAATCCACTCGTCCCCATACCTGCTCCTGATGCGTTGTTGGTTAATTGTAACCATACAGTTCCAAGTGGGGCAAGTATGGCGCCTGCTAGTGTAGGAGGTAAGATTAGGATTGGTTTTCGAAGGACATTCCCAATTTGGAGCATAGACGTACCCACTCCTTGTGCAACGAATCCTCCAATCCCATTCTCCCGGTAACTCATCGTTGCAAAGCCAATCATCTGAGCTGCACACCCAATGGTAGCCGCCCCTGCTGCTAATCCATTCAAATCGAGCATGATAGCAATCGCAACACTTGAAATTGGAGCGGTTAACGCCCACCCCATTAAGATAGCCACAACAACTCCCATTACAAGTGGACGTTGGTCTGTCGCCCATACAATAAGCTCCCCAAACCCTGTCATAAACTGATTCACAAGAGGACCAATGAAACTTCCAACGGTAAATCCGACAAGAATCGTTGTCAGGGGCGTTACGATGATGTCTAACTTCGTTTCTTTGCTAATCAATTTCCCTAGTTCAACTGCTAAAACAGTCGACACATAGCTTCCAGCAGGTCCTCCAAGCTCAGCCCCAAATGCCCCGCTAAAGAGAGCTGAAAACAAGACGAGTGGAGGGGCATTCAATCCATAAGCGATTGCGACACCAATCGCTCCACCATAGATCTTACTATCCATAGCAAAGGTCCCCATTTCAATTAACGGGTCTGAAATAGGAGCATAGCTGATCTGATTGCCAATTGTTTGTATAATTAGTCCAATAATTAAAGAAGCAAATAGTCCTAATGCCATATAACTTAATGCTGTAATGAAGTACCGCTTAGCAGACAGTTCAATCCCTTTCCGCGTTAGAAATGATGAGGATTGCTGTGTCATTGTAGTCCCACCTATCTATTGTCATTTGTGAATCTAATCACATTATGAATGAAGAAACACCCCTATGTTTATGCACATAGGGGTCATAGGCTAACATCCAGCCTTTCTCCTTTATTACTTTGTATCCCCTTTAGATGTTTCGTAAGCGATGGAAAGCACGACTTCCATCATATCTTTGGCATCCTCGTCCAATTTATGCTTTTCTGTAACTGTTGTCATTTTCACTCCGCCAACGCTCACTTGAAGCTCGTAGTCATCTTCCAAGGCAAGTACACGAATATAACCAAATCGGTCAGTGCTCGCCTTGTCTGTAGCCTCGTCGCTCTGGAAAGACTGAATCAACAGCTCATCCTCTGCCTTCGCAGATTCATAAAATGTGTCACTCGTTAGTTGTTCATAAGGGTTATAGAACACTAAGTATTTTTGTCCATTTGAATTAAGTTGTATGTTATTCGGTTGTTCTTTCGATACTTCCATGTGTTCAGGAACGTATAAAGACACGTGTTCTAATGATTCGTTCGTTTCGACGTGGTCACTGTAAAAGACTTGCTCTGCACTCGCTTCTGCAGCCTTAGCTGCTTGTTTCCCAGTCTTTAAATACCCAGCAGAATAAAGCATACCTCCAGCAACAAGGACAATGACTACAAGTACAAGTAGCCACTTTCTGTTCTGTTTCATCATGTTCTTGCCTCCTACCAATCTTCCTCATCCTCTTATAATCTTACATGCAAATTCAACTTTGACAAGGGCAAATTCATGAATGTAAAGCAGATTATCTGCAAATTGTAACCGTTTCCTTTACAGTGTAGATAGTAGACTAGGAGGGATGAAATGAAACTTACCATTTATTTAGCAGGAGAAATTCACTCGAATTGGAGAGGAAAGGTGAAAGCACTTGCTGAGGAGAAAGATCTATCGTGCACATTTGTAGGTCCACAAGAGAATCACGGACGCTCAGATGAAATAGGAGAAATGATTTTAGGGTCTCAACCAAACTCCATTGTAAAGGATGAAGCCGCTTCAAGAATTAATAATTTAAGAACCCAAGTTCTAATGGAACAATCGAACTTGGTCATTGCCCTCTTTGGTGATGAGTACAAGCAGTGGAATACTGCGATGGATGTGAGCGCGGCTCTAACCGCAGGAAAGCCTGTCATCCTTATTCGCCCTGAACATCTCCATCACCCACTGAAAGAGCTATCCAACAAAGCAAATGTGACAGTGGAAACAATCGAACAAGCACTCTCAGTTGTTCACTATATTTTTGAATAAAAAGCCATAATCAAATTCACACCAATAAAAGAACCAACGTGCAAATTCGCACGTTGGTTCTTTACTTAAGAGCCTTCAATTCGTTGGCCCTCGTTGCATTGAAACATATCATATTGTCCTTTAAGCAACTTCACAACATGAGCAAAGAGTTCATCTCGATTCACAAGACCGTTTGTGAAAACGCCAATGGCTCCTTCGTTATTACGGACGCCCTTCTTCTTCGTGTAGGCATCCATCACATCACCAAGCTCCTTGCCTTTGTTCAGTTCAGATGCGACCTCATCTGGTAAAGGAATACGAGCACCACTTGCTGTATAGACATTCTCTTTGTCACAGACAAGTGCACCCCAGTTACAGAGATAAAGGTCCCCTTCAAACTCCATAACTCCACCTTCAAGGCCAACCCCAATTGCACCTTTTTCTTGGCTAGCACATTCCCTCGCCCGATTAATAGCACCTTCTCGTGTTTCTTCATCAGAGAACGGTTGAGAAGAAACCTTCGAACTCACTTCCATTCCTTCGATGTCACAATCATGAAAGACTTGTTGTACCGCATGAACTTTAGTGGGATTCTTTGACCCGACTATAATTTTCATGATTTCATCCTTTCTTTGCTGCTAGCAGATCATGACTGAACGCTTAGGTTCAATTACGCTTTTGAAACAATTTGTTCAAGTGTATTTCGATCTGTCGACTTCACTAGCTTTATTATCAATTCTTTAGCTGCTGCATAATCATCAATATGAATCATAGAGGCAGAAGTGTGAATATATCTTGAACATATGCCGACTACCGCGGATGGAACGCCTTCACCAGACATGTGGACACGCCCTGCATCCGTACCACCTTGTGAAACAAAGTATTGGTAAGGAATATCATGGGTTTCAGCCGTATCCAATACAAATTCACGCATTCCCTTATGTGTAATCATGGATTTATCCAATATACGAAGAAGTGCGCCTTTCCCTAATTGACCGAATTCATTCTTGTCCCCATTCGTATCATTGGCTGGAGAAGCATCCAATGCATAGAATAGATCAGGCTGAATTAAATTCGCCGCAGTTGCAGCTCCTCGTAAGCCTACTTCTTCTTGAACAGTTGCCCCAGAGTAGAGCTCATTCGGGAGCGACTCACCATGAAGTTCTTTCAGTAATTCAATAGCAAGACCACAACCATAACGGTTATCCCACGCCTTAGCAAGGATTTTCTTGTCGTTTGCCATTTCTGTAAATGGGCTGACCGGAACAATTTGCTGACCAGGACGAATCCCAATTGACTTCGCATCTTCCTCATCATCAGCTCCAATATCAATCATCATATTCTTAATATCCATTGGCTTGTTACGTTGCTCTGGAGTTAAATTATGTGGAGGAATGGAACTAATTACCCCAATAACCGGACCCGATTCTGTCATGACTTGCACACGTTGTGCAAGTAATACTTGGCTCCACCATCCTCCAAGCGTTTGAAAACGGATCATACCGTTTCTTGTGATTTGCGTAACCATAAAGCCAACTTCATCCATATGGCCAGCTACCATCACGCGAGGACCACTTCCGTCCCCTTTCTTGTATCCAAATACGCTACCTAATTTATCTTGGACAAGCTCATCAGAGTATTTGTTCAATTCTTCCTTCATGAAAGACCTGACAGCACCTTCGTTCCCTGGAGCACCTTGTAGCTCTGTGAGCGTTTTAAATAACTGTTTTGTTTCTCCATTCATATGTACACATCTCCAATTCACCGTAGTAATCTCCCTATATTCTATCGAAAGATAAAATTCGTTTCCAGTTTAGGGAGTCAACATTTTCTATTTTTCTTATGATTCGATATACTAGTAAGTAACGTTTTCTCATTGTTTAGAAGGGGTGGATCGAATGAAAATGAAAAAAACACTAGCGATAGCGGGTGCTGGAGCCATTGCCGCTTACTTTGTCACAAAGCAGCTTCAAAATGACCAACGACTTTCTCCAGAGAAAGCCCTTAAAGTTGCGAAAGAATCCTTTAAACGTCAGGGTCCTATTAGTGGATCGTGGATTTACATGAAGCCGGAAGAGTGGACAAGTGAAGAGGTCCCTTACACGGTGTACCGTGGAGGAATCTCAAAAAGCGTAGATGGAGAAACCCAGCAATATGAATTTCACGTGGATGCCGAGACAGGAACAATCCTTGATGTGGCACCCGTATCCTAACAGAAACCTTGCTACAATTGTAGCAAGGTTTTTTCTTACTTATGAACGGGGTACGCATACTGCTCTCTCGCTACTGATTGAGCATGTTCACCCTTCTCGTTGAATTGTACTGCACGATAAATCGCATCGTGATAGAACGTAAGCCATGCACCTTCTTTAATTGCCTCGTCTAGCCACCTCTTTTTCTCATGTACAGAGGTGACAGGATAGTCATCATACGCTAACACCCAAAGAGGGTTACGGTGTGCATGCGTTGGCATTAAGTCCGCCATGTGGATGAATTGATGTTCTTCATCTATGTAACGAATAATTGCATGCCCATTGCTATGTCCACTCGTATGCCACATACCAAGTCCTTCATCAATCTTCATATGATGAGAAAATGTTTTCACTTGATGCTTTATTGGACGCCAGTTATCTTCCCAGTACGTATTGACTGACCGCATGTTCGGTTCTGTAACTTCCTCCCACTCTACTTGAGATACATAGATGGTTGCGTTTTCAAAAGTTGGAACAAGTTCTTCCCCATCCCACTTCGTAAGCCCACTAGCATGATCAAAGTGCATGTGAGTCATGAGAACAGCATCAATTGAGGCTGTCGATAAACCCAACTGACTCAAACTACGATCAATGGATGACTCTTCACATACACCAAAATTACGAAGTTGCTTCTCCGTTAACTTATCATTGCCGATTCCCGCATCAATTAAATATCGCTTTCCACTAAGTTCTAATAGAATAGGGTCTGTTCTTAATTCAATTTGATTCCGGTCATTAACAGGGTACTTCTTACTCCAAAGTGGTTTAGGGACAACACCGAACATGGCCCCTCCATCCATATGGGTCACGCCACCTTGCAACCAGGTCAATTTCGCATTCCCAACCGTTAACGTTTCCATTCTTCTTCCCCCTCATCCCAATATAAAAACAGTGTAGCATAGACCACACTGTTTCTGTAACCGAGATAGTAGGCTTACACACTTCTAGAAGCGCACCTTACACCGATAAATCGGTTGACCTTTATTTGAGAACTTCTCTTCGTACTCTGTCATGACATTATCTGGATCCTCTACACTATGAAGGTCAAGAGACACTTCTTCAATCGTCATACCAAACTTTGAGAAGCTCGCTAAACTATATTCAAACAAGCCCTGATTGTCCGTTTTCATAACAATTTGGCCATTTGGCTTCAACACATCTTTGTATTGCTCAAGGAAGGTTTGGTACGTTAGACGTCGCTTCTCATGACGTGATTTCGGCCACGGGTCTGAGAAGTTTAAATAAATCTGGTCTACTTCATCTGTGTCAAACAAGTCTCTAAGATCTTGTGCATCGACATTCAATAGTCGAACATTGTCGACTTCTTTTGCTTTGACTTTCTTAAGCGCACCAACAATTACGTTCTTCACTCTCTCAATCCCAATAAAATTAACATCAGAATGAGCGGCTGCATTTCCTGCAATAAATTGTCCCTTCCCAGTTCCAATCTCTAAATGAATAGGTTGATTGTTACCGAATACTTCTTTCCAACTCCCTTTCTTTTCAAAGGGTTCTTGTTCGACCAAATGGTTATGTTCGGACAGAAAATCATCCGCCCATGGTTTGTTACGTAAACGCATGCGATACGTCCTCCTTTAACGCTTATCAATCATCCCACTTCACGTTCTACCTTTACGACCTCTGCATTGTTCGTATGGTTTCGACTACATTTGGCATGCTAACAATAGAACATTACTTAGGGGGTTTACAAGATGCCTTTGACTTCTAAAGACCAATTACACATTTTATATGATTTGCTTAGTGAGCAATCAGAAGTATGCCAAGGAAGTATCTCTGAATGTCAACAAATCCAACGACTTGTCCATTCCTTACTAAGCAAGGAAGATGTGACAAACAAAGAAGTCCTCGACCTACTTCCTGACATCTATCATTACGGACGTCAAGGCGAATTAGCCGAGGACCTTTCTCAACATATATCCAATCATACAACTCATTTACAGCAATGGACGAATTCCATACAGGCTTCTAATGATTCATAATTCCTAACTTGACCATTAGCCGCTTCAAATCGTCTAACCAACGAGCGGCTTCTGTATCTTCTTTACGATTTCTATGCCATTGAATAAAGGAAATCGTCTGGGCAATGATGTACCAGTACATTCTCTTCTGTAAGGCGTCATTATAATCGACACCATACAGTTCTAACCATTGTGCCCATTCTTCTTCAGGAACATACCAATGAAGCAACATCCCTAAGTCCATAGCTGGGTCCGCGACCATTGCATTATCCCAGTCAATTAAATAAAGTTGGTCATCATCTGTTAACAACCAATTATTGTGGTTCATATCACAATGACAAACCACTTTGGGTTGATCTTGAACATGATTCAACTGTTCATTTAAATATCGCAAAGATTGATGAATTTCTATATTCGTATTTACAAAGCTCGCTTCTTGCTCCTCAGCTTTGAGTGCTTGCAAGATATTCTCTGGATCAAGCGGCTTCTTTCCAATCCGCATTAACAGATCGAGTAGCTCAGACGAATGGTGAATTTTACTCAATAGTTGGGCAACTCGATGATGATTAATTTCTCCAGGCGATAACTCTCTGCCTTCTAACCACTGCTGGGCTGTAATGACGTCTCCATTTTCCATTCTTTTCGTCCACACGAGTTTCGGAACGATCCCTTCTGCTGATAGTACAGCAAGAAAGGGTGAAGAATTTCGTTTAAGGAAAAGGCGTTTCCCTTCACGTTGTGCATAATAGGCCTCGCCTGTCGAACCGCCTGCTGGTGTAATTGTCCAATCTTTGCCGAGTATTTGTTCCAACCAATTCACCTTCAATTCCTCAAATCTTCATAAGGTTTATTTCGTGTCTCAATTATTGATAAAGGTAAGATAAGTATACCTTATTTATGAGTGATATACATCTAAATCCCTAAAAATTTAACAAAAGGCAACTTGTTTGATTCTAGTCATTCTAGCTCTCGACAATTATAGAGACATACAATAGATTAACGTATTTCGCCATAGAAATTCAAGTTTTACTTATTTTTTTGTCGATTTATAGAGAACTTGGTCATCTTGTGCTTTCTTTGCGGTATATCTTTTCATTGTGATTGGTAGTCCATCTACCTGCCCAACCACATCACTTTGGCAATTCACTTCTATTTCATTCCCTCTCCAAAGCTCAACTCCATTTATCTGTGTGTGCCTCCCTAAGAAAACAGACAAGAACAACACAACAATCTTCCACTTTGGCATATTAGACACAGTCAATACCGATAGCAGAGATGAAGATGCCCGAGCATCTGGCAGAATTCGCATGCCCCCTCCGAAATATGGATGATTCCCAATTACGACGAGCCAACAGTCCTCTAAGGACCGTGTATGTCCATCAGTCGTGATTGTACAGGAGAATGGTGAAAACGTCCGGATAGCTTTGTAGAAGGTTAAGGCGTACGTAACTACACCTAATCCTCGCTTATTCAGCCACTTCTTAAGCGTTTTAGGGGTAGAGTGAATGAGTGCCCCGTCAATCCCAATTCCTATATTGTTTACAAAATGGCGCTTCGTATGTGCCGTTTCATAGCGGCCTCCTTTAAAGGAAGCGCCCTCAGGCATCTTCATTACGTTCTCCATCATGCTTATAGGGGAATCGTTGTAGCCAAGTCCTCTTGCGAAATCATTTCCAGAACCAGCTGGTAGAACACAGATTGGAACAGCGCGATGTTGAAGAAGCCCATTGTAGACTTCATGAACTGTACCATCCCCGCCGATAATAAATACACAACGAATTTTACGGTAATAAAGCGTGACAATTTGTTGGATTAACTTTTCTGCATGTCCTTCGTACTCTGTAAAATAACTCATACAACGTTTTTCCGTGAAAAGAGAATGATGGCGGATGGACTCAAATAATTTAGCTCCCTTTCCACCTCCTGCTTCACGGTTCACGAGAAAAATAAACATGGGTACCCCTTTCATGAGAAGTCGAGGATTTTGAAATTTGCAATAATCTATTATACTAGTATAAAAAAGGAGGAATTTATGTGGAGAATCCGTGTCAATATTGTGGGACAAGTATCTCTATCCCAGAAAAAGGAACACTAATTGTTAAATCGTTAGACAACAAAGCTTCTTCTCTATACAGAACATTATTAGAGGTGGAAAGTCAGGGAACCAATCACCTATTCCAGTATGAATCTCTTCAGGAATTAAAGGGGGTTGCTGCTACTCTTGTTGAAGATGGATTGGAAGAGCAATTGGTGTCTTTAAAGTCAGCAACGTCCACTCAGCCAATACTTGTTCAGCATCTTTACGAAAGACTTACATACCCAGAAATGACCGCTACCATTGAGGAGGGTTGGTTTACCACTCACCTGCAACCAATTGTTCACTTAAGCGACCACTCCATTTTTGGGTACGAAGCGTTATTACGTCCTACTCATTACGAGATCAATCCTATGCAATTATTCTCCTTCGCCCAACGAGCCGGTCTACACTCCATGCTAGATCAAAAAGCGAGGGAGGAAGCAGTAAAAAAGAAAGCTGAACTAATCCCTAAGGGACAAAAGTGTTTCATTAATTTTCTTCCATCTACGATTTATGCTCCTGAGCATTGTCTAAGTCATACATTCTCTATCGTCAATCGCTATAATGTTAACCCTGCTGAGCTCGTATTCGAAGTGGTAGAAACAGAAGCCATCGATGATGTGGACCATCTAAAACGGATTCTAAGAACTTATCAGACATTCGGTATGGAGGTTGCTCTTGATGATGTGGGAGCTGGCTTTAGTACGCTTGAACGTCTAAGTCTACTCACTCCTCAACTCGTGAAAATTGATCGTTCCTTCATAACAGACTGCCATCAAGATGAGTCGAAGCAGCAATTTCTTAAAGAAGTCATCGATATTGCCAATCAACTCGAGATTTCTGTTCTAGGTGAAGGAATTGAGACGAAAGAGGAGTATGAATGGTTGAAACAACTAGGTGTTCATTACGCTCAAGGATACTATATTGGAAAGCCTTCTCCTTACTTAATGGAGGCCATCGCTACTCAATAAGATCGGATTCGTCATCCCACTCGTTTCTTCGGAATGAGGTCGTCTGTGCATGGCTGAGTATAGCTTCCAACGCCTTTAATTGCGTATGTTTTAGAGGGGAGCGTAGCGCACGCATCCTCTCAAACCATGCCTCATATTGTGCTTTCCCAATGTACCTCGCATTGTAGGGCTCAGTTGAAAACGAAATTATATGGTCTTGACTAAGAATAACTTGCTCCACTGGAAACTCAATGTTATGAGCTGCAAGTATGGATTTCACCACACGGTACGTGCGTTGTAAAGATAATAAAGGATTTAATATCTTCGTTCGAACATCTCCACTTTCTTTATACCAATTCCTTGAGTCAAACGGATAAAATGTAACACCTTCTTCGTCTCCGAGAAATGAAATACATTGTATTCCTTGTGGCGAAATGATGACATGATCCCCTTGCATTGGCGCTTCTTTGAGCTTGAATATTGGCTCATAAAGAACAAGGTAAGTGTCTGGAAACCGTTGCAGAAAGTACGCTAACTGTGGGTCCTTCTCATACCGCTTATCCATAAAAGAGCGTTCAGTTAGCGTTCTGGATGCCCATTTTAATTGGAACGGCAGTAAATCATTTAGGAATACCTGCTTCAATTCAAGTTCCGTCTGAGGGAACTCTTTCGGATTTGATTCTTCTTCCTGAGAAACATACCCGTATTTGTATGCGATATTCCTCGCATCCCATCTAGCTTTAATGGTTTTATAATTCTCCTGCTTAAGACGAATATATTGACCTGGATAATTATATGGGTTCGTTTCGTATCTTGAGATGTAATCAAACAACTTTACTAATTGAGCCAAGGCGGGACACCATACCCTTTCTATTGCAGTTGAAACGTTTGCACCGTTTCATATTTAGGAGAGCGATTCGGATGTATCCTGAATAACGTGAACTCTGTGACCCAGTGCTTCGACTTCCCTTCTACTATTTCAATTCCACTGAAAGGAAGACTCAATGCACGATCTCCTCCCCATCTCTTCGCCAACGTGATGTGAGGGCGATATGGACGATCCTCTTGAGGGGACCCAAACGTTTCACAACAACGTACAACTTGTTCATGCAACATTGTTAATTGTTCATTCTCTTCAACCCCGCCCCAAATCACACGAGGGGTCGTTGGATTTCCAAAAGAACCAATGCCTTTCAAAGTAAGTGCAAATGCACGTTGTTCAATCTCACCGAGCCGTTGAATTAATTCTTCTACTACTTCTTCGGTACATTCTGATAGAAACTTAAGTGTAATATGAAAGTCTTCCGGATGAACAAATTGTTTCATAGGAAGCTGTCGCTTAATATCTTTTTGAGCTGTTTGTAACCATTCATGTTCTGAACCAACCGTCCGAATTCCAATGAAATAATGCATAGCTTCGACTTCCTTCCTTCTGTTACGCTTCCTTCTGTAACAAAGTTGGAGAGGTCATACGCTGTACCACGAGAGTCAAACCAACCCCTACCAACGTCATACCACTAAAGAAGGCATACATTCCATATACGTTCCACCAATCAAGCAATACACCGCCAATAAAGGTGAAGAACGCATTTCCCATACCATTCCCAACAGCAGAATATAACCCTACTGCAGTTGCTTGTACATCAGAAGGCGCTACTTCCCTTACAAAGAGAAGTGCAGCAGGTATATACAATCCAACGGATACACCTTGTACAATTGTTGTCGCATAAACGACAGAGACAGAAGGTTCAAAGAAATACACCAACCACCGCATACTCGAAACAAGTGCACAAAAAATAAGGACATGGATGACACCAAAGCGATTAATCACTTTCTGAGCAATATTCATAAATGGGGCTTCACTACCAGCTGCAATTAGAAACGCAACCCCCACTCCAGACAAGGTGCCACCAACTGTGAGAATGAACGTTCCAAAGTAATAGTTATTCGCAAGGACTGGACCAAAGATTAGGAAGTTTGAGCACAGAAATAACAAGAATTCCTTCTGCTTAATTAACCGACTAATCCCCGTCCGGAAATCGACTTTCATCTCCTGGCCGACTTTTGGAAACGGGATTAGCATAAATGCAGACAAGAATAGACCTAATGCGAACAAGTAAAATACCCATGTGGTATTGCTAAATAGATCCGTTACTCGACCCGCGACAAAACTTGCTACCGCAAATCCTAAAGCACCAAACAATCGAATATTGCCATATTCTTTCTTGTATTGTTGGACGAAACTTAAAGAAAGACTGTCCGAGAGTGGCACGACAGCGGACTGAAACATAGCAATTGATAAAATGCCTAGCAGTAACAACAGAAATCCATCTAAATACGTATAGACGATGGACAGCATTCCCGCTATCAACACAGCTATCGTCAATAACCTTCTAGGTCTTCTCGTATAATCACTCATAATCCCCCATAGTGGTTGAATGAAAATCGTCAATAACGGAATCATAGCCACGATGGTACCAATTTGAGTATGCGATAACCCTTGTTCTTTCTCTAAATAAACCGACAACAACGGAAACAGAGAACCAAATCCAAAGAACACAAAAAAGTAAAAGCTTTGAAAATACCGATAGGTTCGCTGAGGATTCGCCAAATTCATACGTTTATTCCTCCCCTTGAAACAGCCATTAATTGGCTAATGTATAAATAGCTTCCGCATAAATGAAGGCAGCCTTCATCATATCGTCAATGGATACGTGCTCATCCACTTGATGGGCAGTAGATTTGTGATGAGGGAACATGGCTCCATAAGCAACCCCTTGGTCTAAAGCACGAGCATAAGTTGCTCCGCCAATGCTTTCAGGTACAGCATCTTCACCTGTATGTTTATTGTAAATGTCCAATAGCTGTTGCACTAAAGGATGGTCCTTTTCGAAATATATCGGTGCCAAGTGCTCGCGTATATGCACATCGTACCCAAGGGATTGAAGTTGCTCCCTAAAGGTCGGTTCCCATCGCTCCAATGTGTCTGTCACTGGATAGCGAATATTGACCCCTAAGTTCAACGAATTATTCTCATAAGTCCCGTACCCAACATTCACAGTCAGAGGGCCTGACATTTCATCTTCGCTCCTGATCTCAAGTGCTTCTCCTCTTGTATCTTTAAATAATCGATGCTGTGCTGTCAGGCTTTCTTTTAATGATGGTGCAAGCGGCAGAAGACATAGAAATTCCACCATCCCAAGCCACGCACTCCGTCCATCGTTAGGCTCTTGAGCATGGGCAGATTCACCCGTCAGTGTAAGATGCAAACGCTCGTCCTCAAGTTGAGCCGTTCCATTAAAGTCCGAAGCTTCTATATAATCCAAGAAATTCTCCTGTACATTATGAAGGGATTCACCAGTCAATGTAGCATTCGCACGATAAGGGACCATGTTCAAACGCTCTCCAGCATGGAACGTGACAAGTTGTAGTGCATGGCCTTCTTCTGATTCAATAGAATTTGTTACTTCTATATCAACCAGCCCTTTCTCCGCATGCGTAACCGGGAAACTAGAATCTGGCGAGAACCCGATTGAAGGCATTTCTTCTTGCTTGAAGTAATAGTTCATGCACTGCCAATCACGCTCTTCATCCGTTCCCATAATGAGTCGAATTCGCTTCTTAGGTTGAAACCCGAGTTCATGAAGCCACTTCATTGCCAAGAAAGCCGCCATAACAGGCCCCTTGTCATCTTGGGCACCACGTGCAAAGATCTTCCCATCTTCCACGTAGGGTTCGAAAGGTGGGTGTGTCCACCCCTCTCCTCCAGGAACAACATCTAAATGCCCCAGTATTCCAATGAGGTCTTCTCCATTTCCCCATTCAATATGACCTGCGTAGCCATCGACATTCTTACTCTGAAATCCTGATTCTTCTCCTAAGGCAAGCATGTATTGTAGTGCCTCTTGAATCCCCTCTCCAAAAGGCTGCCCGTCAGAAATCGTTCCCTCATCATACGTACTCTCGATTGCTAGCAACGTTTTCAGTTTGTCTATGTAATAAGATTTCAGCTCATTTAAGCTTGTTTCTGAGAGCGTTAGACTCATGATTGATACTCCCTTTCAATTTGTTTATAGGTCTCTTTATCGCATATGACAAATAATTCAGCATCAGGTGGAATTACTTCATCCAACATGCGGTTAATACTTAAGTTCTGTCGGTCTGCCACTAAGGTTGCTCCCCGTTTTAACAAGTCGTCAAACGCATCACGGTAAGTCTTCCACTGTTCTGATAAAGGGATCTGAAATAAATCGTCCCCATGAGAGCGGCTTATGAGCTGCCCATAAAACCCTGAAATTCCTTTCGTAAAGGCGGATCGAACCGCTAAAGTAGAAACGGTCTGAGTAGAGAACACAAATTCATTTACATTCACATGAACAAAATTCTTAATATGCTCTTCTTCCATTATCTCTACAACGATGTGTACATTAGGGTCACACGTCTCTACGGTTGAAGCGACTAGGAGTGTCTTGCCGTCTACCAACTGAACATCTTGTATACGGTCATCAGCAAAAATCAATACAGCCTCCGCTTCAGATACATTCGCTTTTAGAACGGTTTCTTTCGCAGAAGCATTTCCCCGAATATAGTGAATATGCTCTTTTAAGTAGGGTGCCTTCTCTAAATCGTCTATGATGACAATTTCAGCCTCAGGCTTTGTATCAATAATTTCTTTAACAGCATAATAAGCCTTCTTCGACCAGCCTATAATGATGTAATGTCCTTTCCCTGAATACACAATATCACCTTCTTCTCTCTTTTTGCGGAAGACGGAAAATCCATCTATAATCTTTCCGATGACAACCCCAATTAGCCCAATCCCAAATATATAAAGGAAGATTGCGACCCAACGGCCTGCCCCTGTGGCGGGAGAATAATCTCCATAGCCAACTGTTGTAACTGTTGTCATGACCCACCACAATCCATCATAGAATGTTTCAAATTGGTTTGGTTCAATGAAGGTTATAAGTGCAGAGGAAACTACCACAAGGATAGCAGTCATTAGGAAGATAAATCCATTACTCACTCGAACAACTTTCATCATTAATTTACGTATCAAGCTCATGTTTCAACTCCTTTAAGGTCACGCTAATGAATAGTAAAAAACGTGAATTCTCTGTAAATTTATTGCCTTCTACTAGCCATTATACAACGAAATCATGTACACTATAATCAACTTCCGAGATTCATAAGGCAACATGCTTCAAACAAACATTAAGGAGTGGTTTTTTGAATCGTTCTACATCCCGAATGCTCAATCGTGTAAAAGATATTTACTTATACATCAGAAAGCATGGGACAGTGACTACCACTGACCTCTCAGAGGAATTTGGCATCACGGATCGAACCGTCCAGAGAGACCTTCACGTGTTACAGTATAATGGCCTTGTTTCAAGTCCGAATCGAGGAAAATGGCAAATAACAGAAAAGAAAGTAAAAATATCTTAATCAATTATACAATGAAACCCGGATGTCTCCATCCGGGTCTTTTTTAGCTTTCTTTTTTATTCTGAGCTTGCTGAAGAAATTCAATTTCTTCATCGTTTAGCTCTCTATATTCACCAGGCTCCAAGTCTTCATCTAACTCCATACCTGCCATGCTGAGCCTTTTCAGGTAGGTAACTTGCTTGCCAACACTTTCGAACATTCGTTTAACTTGATGGAACTTCCCTTCAGTAATGACTAGTTCTATGATAGATTCCTCGCCAGACTCGAGTATGGTTAATTGTGCTGGCTTTGTTACATACCCATCGTCTAACTCAACACCTTCTAGAAACGAATCTTTATCCGCCTCTGTCACTACACCTTCAATATGGGCAAAATAGCGTTTTCCAACCCCTTTTTTAGGCGATAGAAGCTGATGAGCTAGCTTTCCGTCATTTGTAATGAGAAGAAAGCCCTCAGTATCTTTATCTAGACGGCCAACAGGGAAAGGCTCGAACACTTGGTCTTCTGGTTCTAGAATATCAATCACAGTATGCTCATTCGGGTCCTCAGTCGCCGATATGACCCCTTGAGGCTTGTTCATCATCAGATAAATGTGCTCTCGATACTCAACAAGTTCACCATAGATAGTAATTTCCTGTTCGTAAGGATCGACGTGCTCCTTCCCGTGTTTAAGGGGTACGCCATCAGCACGAACCACACCAGTCTTTAATAATTTCTTCACTTCTTTTCTCGTTCCATAGCCCATATTGGCTAATACTTTATCAATTCTCATCGTAGTCTCCTAACTTTGTTGTCTTCTCTTCATAAAGCGATCTAATACTTTGACTCGATTTCCTAGCACACGTTCTAATAAGGAAGAAAGGTATGCTGCATATAAGTAGAAACCTCCACCCACTAAGGCGCTAATTGCAATGATGACGATTGACCAGAGCCTACCATCATTGTAATCAATTGCGAAAGAGAGCACCCAACGTATAGCGAGGACAAGAACAGCCATAAGCAATGTGAATATACCAATCAACAACGTTCGCTTCCATAGCTGTTGCATTGGGAAAGATACCGCACGTCGAATCTTCCACAAGTTAAGCAACACCGCAACTCCGTATCCTAAGCCAGTTGAGATTGCTAACCCTGCTCCTCCGAACAGTTGCATAAACGGGATGGTCAATGAAACCTTAAGGAAGAATCCAATGCCCAAGCTAATTACTGCAAATCGTTGTTGGTTAATACCTTGTAAGATGGAAGACGTTACAGGGAATAGCGCATAAAAGAGCGCCACTGGAGCATAAATCCTTAGCAAAGGACCAGCCGTTGAGAGAATTTCGCTCCCATAGAAAACATTATACGCCTCATAGGATAAAATCGAGATTCCAATTGATGCTGGTAATACGAGAAGAATAATCGTTTGTAGCGATTGGTTCATTTGATGGAAGAGAGATGTACGATCTCCGCTTGTATACGACTTTGTAATCGCTGGAAGTAAAGCGAGTGATAATCCAGTAGCCAATGTAACAGGAATAATCACTAGTTTATGTCCCAACGAAGAGACAATCGCATACTCGTTCTCGGTAATTCCTCCATTACTCCAAGTAAACATATCCACCAGTTGGAATAAAGGCATTGCAATCCCAATAAAGACGAACGGCCCTGCGTAAGACAATAGCTCCTTTAATAGGCTTCCTTCACTACCAGTTGAGGGAACAGTTTGCTCTTGTGCTCGTTCTGTAAATGTAGCTTTATTCTTCTTCCAATACCAAGCTAACACAGCGACAGAGCCTAGAGCTCCAATAAAGGCAGCAAAAGAGGCAAACCCAACAGCTGTTGAAATCTTACCGCTAAAGACATTCATCACTAGGAAGACAGATGCAAGTAAAAACGCAATCCTTACAATCTGTTCGACTACCTGAGAAACTGCTGTTGGTTTCATGTTATTATTTCCTTGGAAGAAGCCTCTTGTAATCGACATAGCAGGAATAATAAGTAACGCAAAGCTCACCATCTTAATGACAAGCGTGACATCTTGAACTGAATTATTCGGGTTACTTTCCTCATTATTCGATAATACTAGTTCAGCTATGCTTTCTGCTGAGAAAAAGAGAATCATAAATGTAAGTAACCCTGTACCTGCCATAAACTTCAGCGCGGTCTTTAGCATCCGCTGGCCTGTTTGATAATCGCCAAGTGAATTGTATTTGGAAACAAATTTAGACACCGCAAGTGGTACGCCTAAGGTAGAAACGCTAATTAAAATCGTGTATGGTATATAAGAATAGGTCAGTAGAGCAGCACCTTGTGCGCCAACTAAAGCCTCGAACGGAATCATATAAATGATTCCTAAAAATTTTGAAAGAAAACTAGCTGCTGTGAGCATCATCGTTCCCTTTAAGATGTTCGATCCTGACATGTTTTCACCTGCATTTGTTTGTAGAGTGCAATGAATCTATTTTATCATAGATACAAGGGTATCGTTGACTTTCAACACACGTTTTTCATATAGAAAGGATTGGAATATTCATGTACGACGTAACAGTTATAGGTGGTGGCCCCTCTGGTTTGATGGCAGCCATCGCTGCAGCTGAGAATGGAGCCAACACAATTTTAATAGATAAAGGCCGAAAGTTAGGTAAGAAGTTAGCCATTTCAGGTGGAGGGCGCTGTAACGTAACAAACAACCTTCCCCAAGATGAAATCATTAAGCACATTCCAGGTAATGGACGCTTTCTCTATAGTGCCTTCTCCGTTTTCAATAATTACGACATTATGGAGTTCTTTGAGAATCTAGGCGTTGAGCTTAAGGAAGAAGACCATGGTCGTATGTTTCCAGCCTCCAACAAGGCGAAAGATGTCGTGAATGCATTATTAGGACGACTTGAGGAACTAAATGTAACCGTATGGAAAGATGCCCCTGTCGAAACTATTCATTACGGGGAAACTTCGCACGAAATTGTACTGTTGTCGAAAGAGCGTGTGGAAACAAAATCACTGGTCATTTCTGTTGGAGGAAAATCCGTTCCCCATACAGGTTCGACAGGTGATGGGTATGCATGGGCAGAAAAGGCCGGGCACACCATTACTGACCTCTACCCGACTGAAGTGCCACTCATTTCCCAAGAAGCCTTCATACAAGACAAGCGTTTACAAGGACTTTCTTTACGAGATGTTGCCTTAAGTGTTGTAAATGAAAAAGGAAAAACAATCGTTACCCACCAAATGGATATGCTCTTTACTCATTTCGGAATTAGCGGCCCTGCAGTTCTTCGTTGCTCTCAATACGTTGTTAAAGAGTTTAAGAAAGGACACCGTCCTGTTAAGATGACGATTGATTGTTTTCCTCATGAGAAAGAAGACAAGATATTGCAACAGGCTCGCGAACTTATGAATGAAGCTCCTAAACGTACAGTAAAGAACTTATTTAAAGGATGGGTGCCTGAACGGTATCTCGAACTTCTCCTTGAAAAGAATAGCATAGGTACGGATGACAAAGCGACCAATACCTCCCTAGAGAAAGTACAAGGATTTGTGAAAGACCTGAAGCACTTCTCCTTCCACGTTCATGACTCTCAATCTATCGAGAAAGCATTTGTAACTGGTGGTGGTGTATCTGTGAAAGAAGTTGTTCCAAATACAATGGCCTCGAAGAAGATGGACCGATTATTTTTCAGCGGTGAAATTCTTGATATCCATGGGTACACAGGGGGCTATAACATTACATCTGCCCTTATTACCGGTCGTATAGCTGGTACCAACGCAGCCTATCATTCCTATTCATAAGAAGAACCCCCTTCTCTATCTACCAGAAGGGGGTTCTTCTTCTATCCAACTCAAATCAATCTTTCAAATTCGAGTAGGGACACTTATCTAAGAAATTGACTTTGCATTAGACGCTTGGTTATAGTCATGTCTATTAAGAACATGGAGAAAGAATTGTATGAGGTAACCGGCAACTACTGCATTTAAGACGGTGCCTACCCCTATAGGGCCATTCACAAACAGAGCAATGAGCACCAGTAGTAGGCCAATTCCGAGACGAATGGTACCTATCCCCAAAGGGAGCCGTTCAGATAATACAAGCATTAAACGGTCAATGGGAATTAAAGCAAAATCAGCTTTAACGTAGACAGCAATCCCGAGACTACTTAAGACGACGCTACTTATTAATAGGATCACCTTTTCTTCTATTGAAATCGCTTGAAACATTGGTCCCAGGAGATGCATCCAACCGTCTATCCCAACCCCTGTAACCAATGAAGTGAAGATTGCCCACAATTCCGGCTTCTTCTTTTGAATTATTGCGTTACAACCAATCATCGTTAAACCTATGATAATCTCCCAACTCCCAATGCTCAGGCCAAGAGTCCGGTACATCCCAACTAGTAGTGCATCAAAAGGCGATGTCCCTAAACTCGAAAGTACGGCTAAGGATATCCCAAACGTTAGAATTCCGATCCCACTTATGTAATAGAATAGACGCCTTATCATACAATCCCTTCTCTCCGCTTAACTATCCTTCCATCCTAACACAGGACCCATTGTATAAAAATTCCAAATGCTCATTTCTATACAAATGGACTAAATTCAAAAAAACACCTTCCAGGAAGAACCTGAAAGGTGTTTTCAATTGCTGAGCGGCGTCCTACTCTTGCGGGGCGAACCCGACTACCATCGGCGCTGAAGAGCTTAACTGCTGTGTTCGGCATGGGAACAGGTGTGACCTCTTCGCTATCGCCACTCAACTTATATAGAAGGATGTACCTTCAAAACTAGATAAAATCATAATAGATGTGAAACGCAAATTTTTAAGTTAAGTCCTCGATCGATTAGTATTCGTCAGCTGCACGTGTCACCACGCTTCCACCTCGAACCTATCAACCTTGTCATCTACAAGGGATCTTACTCACTTAAAGTGATGGGAAATCTCATCTCGAGGGGGGCTTCATGCTTAGATGCTTTCAGCACTTATCCCTTCCACACGTAGCTACCCAGCTATGCTCCTGGCGGAACAACTGGTGCACCAGCGGTGTGTCCATCCCGGTCCTCTCGTACTAAGGACAGCTCCTCTCAGATTTCCAACGCCCACGACGGATAGGGACCGAACTGTCTCACGACGTTCTGAACCCAGCTCGCGTACCGCTTTAATGGGCGAACAGCCCAACCCTTGGGACCGACTACAG
>NZ_AULI01000024.1 GCF_000425205.1 Pontibacillus halophilus JSM 076056 = DSM 19796
CATGCGGTTCAAAGGATTATTCGGTATTAGCCCCGGTTTCCCGGAGTTATCCCGATCTTGTGGGTAGGTTACCCACGTGTTACTCACCCGTCCGCCGCTCATTCCACAACAATCACCCCGAAGGGATCATGTTGCTTCCTGCGCTCGACTTGCATGTATTAGGCACGCCGCCAGCGTTCGTCCTGAGCCAGGATCAAACTCTCCATAAAAGTGTTTGAACTAGCTTGTTAAAAATCAATTAAAATTGAATTGACGTACATGGCGTTTGTTCAGTTTTCAAAGTTCAATGTGTTGTTTGTTTGTCGGATTCGTTTTGAAGCGACTTTTACATCTTATCATTTTGTGATTTCGATGTCAACAACTTTTTAAAATGTTTTTTGTCGTGTGTTTCCTCTTCCGAAAACAGCGACTTTATTAATTTAACATTGTATCAAACAATCGTCAATGACTTTTTTAAATTGTTTTTTCAATGTGTTGTTGCCGCCTCTCAATGCGACGTATACAAATATATCATTCTACAATCAGATGCGCAAGTGGTTTTTTATATTTTTCTATTAATCTTTTGAATAAAGGTTTGTCCCCCTCTCCTTCTCTATCTACCAACACGATCTCACTAACCCAAGAATCAAACAAAAAAGCACCTCCATAAGGAGATGCTTTTCTTCTATTATACTAAGAAGATGAAATATAGAAGGAAGATGACAAACAATCCATACATAATAGGATGAATCTCATTCGCTTTCTTCTTAAATAGGTGAGTAATTGGGTAGAATAGAAAACCTATGGCAATCCCTGTTGCAATACTGTAGGTAAGCGGCATAGCTAATATCGTTAAGAATGCCGGAACAGCTATTTCGAATCGTTCCCACTCTATATTGCGTAAGGAAGTAGACATCAACACTCCCACAATGATAAGCGCTGGCGCAGTCACTTGAGCAGTTACGACTCCTAAGAGCGGTGAGAAGAATAACGCCAAGAGAAAGAATCCGGCTGTAACGACTGACGTGAAACCTGTTCTCCCTCCTGCTCCTACTCCTGCTGTTGATTCAATGTAAGAGGTAGTTGTAGACGTTCCGACGACAGCTCCAACTACAGTTGCGGCTGAATCTGAGAATAAAGCGCGTCCTGCTCGCGGCAATTTGTTTTCCTTCATTAAACCTGCTTGATTTGCTACTGCGACAAGTGTACCGGCTGTATCAAAGAAGTCTACGAATAGAAACGTGAGAATGACTACGAGCATCTCAATCGTAAAGATATCCCCTAAATGAGAGATTGCAGCACCAAAAGTTGGAGCTACGCTTGGGGGTGCACTTACAATCTCTGCAAACGCAGGCGGAGAAATTAATCCAACTACAATACCAGCAATGGCTGTAAGCACCATTCCATAGAAAATGCCTCCCTTAACGTTCAATGATAAGAGGATGACGGTAACTGCTATTCCGAATACAGCTAGTAAAGTCGTCGATTGCGTCAAGTCTCCTAACCCTACGAGCGTAGCTTCATTGTTCACCACAATACCAGCTGATTGCAGACCTATAAAGGCAATGTAAACTCCAATTCCAGATCCGACTGCCATCTTTAAGTTTGCTGGGATGGCGTTAATAATTTTCTCTCGAAGACCGGTTACAGTTAACACGATGAAGATAAGTCCTGATACAAGCACTCCAGCCAGTGCAGTTTCCCAAGGAATTTCTCGTTGTAAGACAACGGTGTAAGCGAAGAATGCATTCAAACCCATGCCTGGAGCTAAAGCAATCGGATACTTCGCAAAGACTCCCATAACTAAACACCCGAATGCAGCTGCTACTGCCGTTGCTGTAAAGACAGCACCTTGATCAATCCTTGTCACTCCATCTGGCAATGTATCAATACCAACGAGGGCAAGAGTAGCTGGGTTCACAAATAGAATGTACGCCATGGATAGAAACGTGGTTAAACCCGCAATAAATTCTGTACGATAACTTGTTCCGAATTCATCAAATTTAAAATAGTTCTTCATGTCTGTCCCCCTGAGATCAGACCGTCGAATAAAGAAAAAGCACCCTTGAATCGTCAAGAGTGCTAGAAAGGTATATAGGTAGAGTTAGATAAACCTCCACCCTTCACCCCTCGTAGTCAGACCATTTACGGTAGTCTGGTAGAAACTCTTGAGCCATATCCTCAATATTATACGACGGTGTTCGTTTTATTAAGTTTATACCTGTATTGTATCCGTTATACACCCGATTTTCAATATAAAAACCGAACATTTACATTAATTTAAAATTAAAAGTACGTTATTCCCATTCGATCGTTGCTGGTGGCTTACTTGTCACATCGTACACAACCCGGTTTACATGAGGAACTTCATTTACAATTCGTGTTGAAATCTTTCCTAGTACGTCGTATGGAATTCGAGCCCAGTCTGACGTCATTCCATCG
Organism: Pontibacillus halophilus JSM 076056 = DSM 19796; assembly: GCF_000425205.1. Lineage (GTDB taxonomy): Bacteria > Bacillota > Bacilli > Bacillales > BH030062 > Pontibacillus_A > Pontibacillus_A halophilus. The sequence goes on from NZ_AULI01000024.1 coordinate 2,422, forward strand.
ATTGAAGTAACAGCACGGATGGCAATGGTATGGTCATACGTTCTTGCATCTCCCATTACCCCGACTGATTGAATGCCTGGTAGGACAGTGAAGTATTGCCATACATCTTTCTCTAAATCTGCGAGCCTTATTTCCTCTCGCAAGATTGCATCAGATTCTCGTACGATTTCTAGCTTAGGCTCCGTAATTTCCCCAAGCACTCGAATCCCAAGACCAGGTCCAGGGAAAGGTTGTCTCCAAACAATCCGGTCAGGCACACCTAGTTCTGTTCCAAGAGCGCGCACTTCATCTTTAAATAGTGTATTTAGCGGTTCAATCAACTGGAACGTCATATCTTCAGGGAGGCCACCTACATTGTGGTGGGATTTAATCGTCTGTGCAGTGTCCGTTCCACTTTCAATAATATCCGTATAGAGCGTACCTTGAGCGAGGAAGTCTACTTCTTTCATCTTTTCAGCTTCATCATTAAATACGTAGATAAATTCGTTCCCAATAATCTTCCGCTTCTTCTCAGGGTCCGATACACCATTAAGCTTGGATAGGAATCGCTCCTTCGCATCTACTTTAATCACGTTCATATGGAAGCCATCTGCGAACGTGTCCATCACATCGTCCGCTTCGCCCTTACGTAATAAACCGTTATCAACGAAGATACAAGTTAATTGATCTCCGATTGCCTTATGGATGAGAGCAGCTACTACAGAAGAATCAACTCCCCCACTTAATGCACAAAGTACTTTGCGCTCTCCGACTTGCTCACGAATGAGTCGAATTTGTTCTTCAACGAAGTTGGCCATCGACCAATCTCCATGTGCTCCACTAACACGAAAGACAAAGTTTCGTAATAAGTCATTTCCATACTCACTATGTCTTACTTCTGGATGAAACTGAACGGCGTAGAGCCCACGGTCTTCATCGCTCATCGCTGCAACAGGACACGATTCGTTCGTAGCATCAATCGAGAAGCCTTCTGGCGCTTGTACAACTTTGTCGGTGTGACTCATCCAGACAACTTGTTCACTCGGCAGCTCGTGGAACAACGCCTTCGCATTTTGGACATGGATATCCGCTTTCCCATATTCACGCTGGTCTGAGCGCTCGACTCCACCTCCGAAATGGTGTGCCATAAGCTGCATTCCATAGCAAATGCCAAGAATAGGGATATTCAAATTGAAGATTTCAGGATCACAGCTAATTTGATTGTCTCCATATACACTATTTGGACCACCTGATAAGATGATGCCTGCTGGATTCATGTCTTGAATTTCTTGAGCTGTAAGCTTGTGAGAATGAAGCTCACTATACACCCCAAACTCCCGGATTCTCCTTGTAATCAATTGATTATACTGACTTCCAAAGTCCAATACTAGAATCATTTCTTCATGACGTTCCACTGCAATCTTCCTCTCCCTATACGTTGTGTGCTTGCATAAAAAAAAGTTTCTGCCTAATAGAAGGCAGAAACTTATGAACGAATAACAATGACAAGCCTATACTTGTCTCGTCTACATAGGTGTCCTGCCTTCATAGTCAGAGTATTTACGGTACTCCGGTAGAGACTCTCGATCCTTATCATCGAGGATATATGAAGGGCATGTATGAATATTTTCATCATTCTAACAATATTCGACAAATTGGTCAAGATAGTGTTTTACGAATTAGACGGTTCCATGAATGCAACATTTCTTGCCAAGGCTGGCCGCCTAGCTCTCCACGATACAGCATTCGCTCATAATAATGGGTCAACTGCTTCATTTCATCCCATTGATAGAATCGATCAATGTATGCAGCATATTCCCGGAGAGTCTGATGCTCATCTCGGCCAATGCCTTTCTTCTTCAATACTTTCAATAAGAATAGGTAGGCCTCTTCGTATGCCTCCAAAGAATGTTCCTTCGTAAGCTTACGTTTAATCCAAATGGTTCGGATACGGTATCGAAGTAAATAGAGTGCTACTCCAATAGCAACAGCAAGTCCACCAATCACCCACCACCATCCGGATGGGGTAGCAGAATTTGAGACATTTGAACGTTGGTTGTTCGTCGTTTCTTCATCCTCCATCTCAGGAAGTGGAGCTTGAATGTCTTCCTCATCTTCTACCACTTCTTCTTCTGTATCCGTCTCCTCATTCAATGCCTCTTCTTCCTCTTCCTCATTGAACTCAACCGAGGAACTAAATCCCTGTGTAGGTTCAAATGGAACCCAACCCGTTCCAGGGAAATAAACTTCTACCCACGAATGGGCGTTTGCACTCGTAACTTCATAAACGTTGTAACGCTCACCGTCCCAATCGACTTCATCACTAGTCGCTTCTCCACCCGTAAACCCTTTCACCCAACGCGCTGGTATATCGATGCTTCGCAACATCACGACCATTGCTGTCGAGTAGTTATCGCAATAACCATACTGGGTTTCAAATAAGAATTGATCGACATAGTCTTCATTTTGGTCCGGCACCGGTACGTCCGTCGTTCGATAGGTAAACCCATTTTGGCTAAAGTAATCGCGTACGGTTACGGCTTTGTCATAGGTTGAATTCTCCTCAGCAGTAACCTCTTCAGAAAGATCTGTGACTCGCTGAGGAAGGTCCGATGGAAGCTGTGTATATTTCTCGATGATTTCATCAGGGTAATTCGACCCCGCTTCCCGTAATCGTTCAATAGAGAAAGATGGTTTATCATAGGTGACGTTGTACGCCCCTACCGTGCCTTCGTTTGATTGTATGACTCCTGTTGTATCGTTCACCTCAAATGTACGAACATTGTCCGTAATATCCTGCACACCTGAGACCCCATATGGGTAGACGAGCTTATCGAAATTCTGGTTGCCGCTCATGGTTATTCGCGCCTGACTACTTTCAGTTTCTACGTTGTCCGAGAAAGTACCCATGTTGACGGCATCCCCGATGACCTCGTCAGACCTACCTTCTTCAGAACGCACCCAGCCTTTTCCTGTGTATTCATCCTTCGATTCAATACGCCAATAGTTGTCTTCTTTACTTACTGCAGTAAGGATTGGCGTATCGTCTTGGACGAACGAACCCCCAAGACTTGAATCGTTGGTTCCATATCCAACTTTCTGAATGCCTTGAACGTTCCCTTCACCTGCACCAGTCGCAGTGGATTTAATAAACGGTACTGGGTCCGGCCATTGAGGCGCAAGCTTCGGTGCTGCATAGCCAATCGCCGTCCCAGCCACTACGATTAGAAGCAGAGGCAAGACGATGGCTTGCATAAATTTCTTCTTATTTGATCGCATACGCTCCACGCCGAATTCCCGTGTCACATTGGCCAGTCCTAGCATTACGAAGGCAATCATGAAGCTCCTTACAATGGCATGGTTTCCATCATACGTCGTAAATGTATCCAGTACTCCAATATAAATGAACGTTAGCACAATGAAGAAAGTCAACTTCTTCACGACAACGAACCAATAATATAGAAGGTAACTCATCAACCACAATAAGAGGAGAAACAGCATACTCCTAAATAGTGAGGTCATATCATACCACTGGTTCGACAGCATCACTTCAATGTTATGTTGAACATGGGCAATGACCACTCCGAACCAATCCCCACTAAGAAACCTCTCTGACATAAATAGTCCATCAAGCACAAAGGCAAGTCCAAATAACTTTAGCGGAGATGTGATATACCAAGGCAGTTGCAGAAAGGATAAGAAAAAGCAAAAAGCAGCGTAGAGGACAAATAATGAAGTGTTAGACGTTTCTGTTACTTCCTCTAATGGGCGTAACCACTCCCAAAATAGAAAGAACCCGCTCGCATACAGAAGAACATGGTATAACGTATTCTGATTCTCAAACTGTCGCATTAAGTTTTCACCTCAAATGCTGAGTGTGACATTTCGTTCTCCGTCATGACGTTTGCCACAATCCCCTTTATAGACAGTTGATTCAATCGTTCCTCCATCTCCTCATCCCTCTTCATTTCACTCATGACGAGAAAGAGGACAACTTTCGAATTTCGTTTCTTCAACCACTCTATACTTTGTTGAACGTGTTCATCTAACTGCTTGATAACAACGTAACATACATGATTGATTGGCAGAGTAGCTTGTTCTTTCTGAAGCTTTTCGCCGAAGGAATCTCCCTTCTCTGGTTGCACTTTAGCGAGTTGATACAATGCTTTATTCTTACCTCTTCGATTTGCTTCATTGATATAGTGAACACCTTGTCCAATCATGACGAACGTTAAATCCGCTTCACTATTCCCATAAGAAGTTAGGAAAGAAGCACAAAACTCTACAACTCCTTCATAGGAAAGGTCATCGGTATGGTCATCCATAGTTCCATCCATAATGAGCAACGAGTTGGCACTTTTCTCTTGTTCGAACTCCTTCGTCATAACGGTTCCCTGTTTCGCAGTCGTCTTCCAATCTACCCACGAGAATCGGTCACCAGGTACGTATTCACGGACACCAGTCACAATGGATGTATCCCGTTTCATCGTACCTTTCGACTGAAGAGAGCCTTCTTCATAACTGCTGAGAGACGGTTGCATGTGAACATCCCGTTGACTTGGATATACGAGTATAGATCCATGAAGATCACATGTCGTTTCTTTCTTCACAAAACCGAAGATATCACCCGTCCGAAGCCTGATGTTATGAAAGTGATGTTCCCCTCTTGAAACCTCTTCAAATACGTACGTAAATGTAAATGAAGTGTGAAACCAAGGAAACAAAATCGTTTTAAGCGGAGGCTCTTGCCGACCTTTCAGTGAAGCATTCATATCTTTATACTTGTCACGAAGTCTCCCTGACATTCTTAGCGAATTAGGAGTCTCTTCCTCTACGATGCAATAAAAGAGCGGGAAAGGGAGTTTCCGCTTCACGTGCACATCAACGGTGATTGTCTCCCCTTCTTGCGCTACGGCCTTTGAGAACGTCCTCTCTACATGCCATTTAGACATTGGGTAAACGACAACCCCCAACATGTATAGAAACAACGGCAACGTGGCGTAAAAGAGAAACCAGCTAACAAATCCCCCTTGAAACATGGCGTATGAGAACAAGATCGTTACAAGCAACAAAATCGTAACCGTTCTAAACACGAGCCCAATCTTATGTTTCATAGAATTACTGACCTCTGCCTACTGGAATAGACAACGTATTCGTCATCTCAGACACAAGGTTCCGACTATCTACCCCGCCGAAACGAGCTTCTGACGTTAATAGTACCCGATGAGAAAGAACGAAGGGAGCTAGATATTTCACATCATCAGGAAGTACATAATCTCGGTCCTGAATGTACGCATACGCCTTTGCGGCTTTCATCAACGCAATAGAACCACGAGGACTCACTCCAAGATAAATGGATGGATGATTTCGAGTTTTCGTAACCAGGTTGACGATATATCGCTGTACTTCTGGGCCTATGTATACGTTTAGAACTTCAGCTTGAGCTTCAAGCAATTCTTCTCTCGTCATAACCGCCCCAATTTCATCAACTGGATGCTTCTGAGTCACGCGCTCAAGTATTTGTACTTCTTCTTCAAACGTTGGATATCCCATATTTAATTTCAATAGGAACCGGTCTAACTGTGCCTCTGGTAATGGATAGGTCCCTTCATACTCAATTGGGTTCTGTGTAGCCATAACGAAGAATGGCTTACTAAGTTGGACTGTATTCCCGTCTACAGTCACACTCTTCTCCTCCATCCCCTCCAATAGCGAGGATTGCGTTTTAGGAGAAGTTCGATTAATCTCATCAGCCAGCACAATGTTTCCAAGAATAGGTCCGGGTCTAAATTCAAATTGCATGTCTTGTGGATTGTAAATGGAGACACCTACTACATCAGAAGGCAGCAGGTCTGGCGTAAACTGGATACGTTTAAATTCACTTGCTACAGATTTCGCTAGACTACGAACGAGCATCGTCTTCCCAACTCCAGGAACATCTTCAAGGAGAACGTGGCCTTCGGCTAATAAAGCGACAATACTCAACGTCGTCACTTCTTCTTTTCCAATCATAACGTTCTGTATATTATGAATAAGTTTCTTGATTTTAGGGTGGTAGACGGTTGTATGCTGAGACATGTGCGTACAAGCTCCTCTCAATTTTAGACTGTTCTATTCTGTCTAAGTTAACTATACTACATAGGTCCTAGTTGCACGCAAGGAATTGACAGAAAATTTAGCCTATCGTAATCTTGCTTCTATTATCTTTACCTTCCTATTAAATCTTGCACATTGTACCTGATCTGGTGTCGAGATACGCCATGAGCCGTTATTGGATTCTCTATCTATTTACTTCCTACGAAGACATCTACCATTCCCCTAATCACCTGTAATCTTGTAAATAACTTATCGAATCTCCCCTGCCTGCTATAAAAATAGTAAACCTCCCCCATAGAACTCGTCTATACACCCTCCCCTTCCTTTACATAGGGTATAGTATGCTCGGAATGAGTATCGCAGTTGCACTCGACTGCAGAAAGGAATGAATGATATGCCACATCATGATCGATATGATGATTGCTCTTGTGGGAAATGTGATTATTGCCACCATAAGGGCAATCGAAAGTTTCGTTGTTGCTTTGAGGAGAGTGGGGGATTCGACCGTACCCCTGCCATATGGACAAGAGAGCAGGCTGAACAAATTCGCATCACCCCGCAAAATGCGGCTCCCGTTATCGACTTTGACGCACTAGAGCCTACCGCTCCAGATTTGTGGGTATGGGATACATGGCCTCTACGAGAGCAGGATGGGTCAATTGCCGTACTACCAGGAGGATGGAGAGTCATATTCTCTTTGACAGCTCCCCGAAGTGTATTGCCAGGTAAGCGACACGACATCGCCACCATCCGCTATTTCTACGCAAGAGATGGCCAGGATTGGATACCAGGAGGACGCGTCTTCCCTCAAGAAGATCCGTTCGGCTCACGTCAATGGGCCGGTTCAGCGTTTGTAAAGGATGGGGAGATTTTCTTCTTCTATACAGCTACAGGTAGACGCGGTGAAACGTCGGTTACGTACGAACAACGACTTGCGTTTGCACGAGGAGACGTATTCTCAGATTTAGAAGGCGTTCTATTTGATAATTGGGAAGAACATGTCATTATCGCCGAACCAGACGGGGAGTTCTACCAAACACAGGAGCAATCTGGTGGGGGAATTATCTACTCCTTCCGAGACCCTTGGTATTACCTTGATCCAGAATCAGGTTGTGAGTTTGTTCTTTTCGAAGGGAATACGGCGATTACACCTGCCGTTCGAGAGTGTGAACCACAAAATATTGGCGATGGCGATTTCAGAAGTGGAAACGATGTTCCAAATGGGGCAGCTCAGTTTAATGGAAACGTCGGAATTATGTTGCTCCGAAACAGCGACTATACAGAATGGGAGTTACTTCCTGCGATTCTTGAGGCAGAGTGCGTAAACCAACAGCTTGAGCGTCCGCACATCGTCTATTCAGGAGGACGTTACCATCTCTTTATCATTAGTCACCAGTTCACGTTCGCGCCTGGATTAGACGGACCTGATGGATTGTATGGTTTCGTTGCCAACAACTTGTTTGGAAACTATGTACCCCTTGGCGAGGGTGGACTTGTGATTGCAAATCCTCCTGAGCAACCATTCCAGGCTTATTCATGGCTTGTGCTACCCGACCTCTCAGCTGAGAGCTTCGTCAACTACTTTAACTTAGAAGGGCTCAGTCTAAATGAGGTAGGAAATCAGCCTGACCAATATATCTTCAATCATTTCGGCGGAGTGTTAGCTCCTACGTTGCAATTGACTGTCGATAACTTGGATACAACAATCGTAAATGAATTGGCCCAAGGTCTAGTTATGGAATCTGAGACCCAATCTGCACCATTCCCACCAACATGTGAGAAGCGAAGACATTACGGAGATTTAGAAGATGAGGATAGAGATGATCATGCACATACTCGAGGAAAAAGGAGCCGTGACGATCATCGAATAAACCGCGGTGGCCGCCGCAAACGACATCGTCACGATTAATGGAGGAGACAGGGACCCTTATCCGGGTTCCATACATAATGGTACGCAATGAAAGACCCCATTGTTCCATTAAATGTTAAAAAACAACCCTCTGTGAGAAGGACTCTTTTCATGATTTATTGAAGTAAACATGAGCCATCCGTTACCAGCTGTTATACCCTTCGCTTGTGTGGAAATGTGTGAATCCAAGCGAATTCGCATAAGAACGACTTTCGTGTTCTTCTTCCATCGAAACAGTCAGTACGGTTATGTCTTGTTTATCTTGTAGTGCGGTTAAGTCTTTAATACGTTCCTGTGACCATTCGTCGTTTGAAACTGAAGCGTAATGGAAGTTCTCCCACATAATCCCGTCTACATAAGGATATGTCGTAGTCTTCAACGTCTGAAAGCCCCAATTCTGAATAAGCGAAAGCGTTGGGTGTTGCTCTTTTATTTGTTGCAAGAACAACCGAAGTCCTTCTCGTTGTTGTTCGAGAAGTTCAACTTGTTGTCCATGTTCATTATCAATATTTCCGACTGTATCAAGAAATGCCCCATCAATCCCTTTAGATACGATTTGTTCGTTGACCTCTTCTAGAAGGACTTCTTGATAATGGGTGGATGCAATATCGGTTAAATATGAATCCCATTCCTCGTAATAGACACGCTTACCGTTACGATGGAAGAAATCTGACTCTTCTAATCTATTAATGAACGCTGTGTTCCACCGATCAGCTTCCAATACGTTAATATATCCATATACGAGTGTTCCTGATTGACGAATCGTGTCAATTTGCTCTGACGTGTAGAAGAGTGGTTCGAGAATGACAACATCATAACGTTGCATTTCCGTTAAGATACGTTTGTTCGGAGGATCATAATAAATCTTGTATGAAGTGGCCTCTGAAAGTGATTGAGACATTGACGCATGACTCGGACCAGGGATTGCGGCAATTAGGCAAAGTAACGAAGCAAAGCATAGTTTCGAGACTACTGGCCTCCATAGATTTATACTCAACATAACCCCTCCTGCATGAATAGAAACAGTAGTAACTCTTTCAAATTCGATTGGGTAATCTCTCTATTGTAAATATATGACCAGTATAGCACTTTTTAGAAAATTTCGTTCTTCCTAGTAAAGCTACTTTATAATGAGAAGAGAAAGGTGGTGAACGGAATGATTTATACACAAACAAGAACGAGGCAAAAGATTATAGAACTACTCGTCGTCTTTAGCGTATTCGGTATAGTAGACCAATATTGGAACCTTCAGCTCATAGACCGAGCACTAAACCCGCTATTCTTTATCACAATGCTAGTGGCTCTTCGTTATGGGTTATACATAGGGTTGCTCAGCTTTATATTGTCCGTTGGTTACCATGTAATTGATGTTATGCTCGGTGGTGGCGACTTGTTTTTAGCATTTTATGATGGTAGGGAACAAGTGTGGCTCTTCTTCAACCTAATCATTGCATTCGCATGTGGCTTATTCAGTACGTCCTGGCAAGAACGCTATGAAAGCTTACGATACCGAAATGACGAACTACTTGATGACAACAAAGAGCTTAAAGATGCAGTAAACTTATTAGAAGATTCACAACGTGTCATGGAGGAAAAGATGCTCGAGTCGAAGCATAGCCTCTCCCGTGTATTACATATCGCTAAAGCACTCGACCAGCCAACCCCTGAGCTAATCAGAAATGAAGCAATCACGTTAATTTCAGATCTATTTGAAACGAATGAATTAGCTTTGTACCACGTAAACGCTTCTAAAGAGACGTTACGCCTCAGAATTCGTAAAGGAACATCTACTAAACTTCCTCAAACCCTATTTGTCGAGGAAGGGTCTTCAATCTATAAGCGCTTATTCCAAACGAAGTCCATTACCATTCGGACGGTTCAGGATGAACATGATTCTCCTACTGTAGTTGGGCCGCTCATATACGATAATGAGATACAAGAAGTTCTAGTCATTGACCATGTTCAATTCGAACGATTAACGTCTTATGAGGTTCAAGTTCTTTCCTTAATCTTAGAGTGGACATCAAGCCGTATTCGACGTGCGACAGAATGGGGTCAGAAAGAAGAAGAAACCTACAAGTTTAAAGGTACTTCCGTTTACAATGTGGAAGGGTTCAAACGGCAAGTTGAATTGCAACAAAAGCGTGGTCAGCAATTCGACCTCCCCTTTAGCTTACTGAAGATTAATTTATCTGGTTATAGCGAAATCCCTCTCACCGAAATGGAGCTAAACTTGAAATCATGCTTACGTGAAATCGATGTCATTGGTTATGACCCTAATGGACCAACGCTACACTTCCTGCTCCCAGGTACAGCACCAGACCAGAAGGCTATTGTCGAATCACGAATTAGGGAAGCGTTGCAACGAAGAGGAGGATTGCATGTTTACGAATCTTGATGGCTACTTCCTATTAATCATCTTTATCCTTCACGCTGTACTCGTCTGTATCGCAACACTCATCATGCAGAAGCGCTCTCCCCACAATCAACAAGGAGTTGTGACATGGATTGGTCTCATGGCTTTGTTCCTCCCTATTATAGGAGAAGTCCTTGGGATTCTTGCTTTCATTGCGTCAAAGAAACAAGCATCGAACCAGCTGTTAGCCGATTATGAGGATTATGTTTCCTTTAATGTACTTAACCTAGAGGCTTTACGGCATAAGGCAAATAAAAGCATGTACCTTATGCCCCTTACGGAGGCACTATCTGGAGAAGAGCATGCATCTGGAAAGGAATTGATTGTACGTTTGACCAATTCCAATATTAAGAACCAAGGTCGCTACTTACAGCTCGGGCTGCAGAACACCGACACAGATACGGTGCACTATGCGGCCACAACGATGAATCTACTTATAGACCGTTATGAGAAGCAACTTCAACAAGCGAAAGAAGTGTATATAGGGGGAGATTGGGACAGCTTCCTCAATCTTGTTCATACCTATCACGCTTATGTAAATAGCGGGTTATTGAAAGGAACTTCTCTATTAAGCTTGCAGAACGAATACTTACGAATCCTTGAAGATGAGCAGAAACGATTCCCTATGGAGATGCAGTTATTTATGCGCTTAGGAGAATTGTATGAGCAATTAAACCTTGAACAAGAGGCAGTCTCCACCTATCGCTATTTAATTGATACCTTTCCGATTGAACCGGAAGGCTATATTGCTCTTATCCGATATGATTACGGAAAGGAAAATTGGCACCGATTACAAGACACATTGTTCCATATGAAACAAGCGATTTCTGATGACCAGATTCCATCATCTACACGTTATATCATTCAACAACTCAGGGGGGACTTAGTGTGAAGAGAAGTACCATTAAATATAGTAGCGCCCTGTTTATCTTCCTCCTAATTCTAATAGGAGGATTGCAGTTTCTAAGAGTAGACGGCTACCAGAAGCTCTTCCCCACTGCTTCGAAAGAGGCGGAGGAATTGAAGACTATGTCTGCAACTTCTACACCACCCCCTGCTAACTCGCCTCTCACCATTTCTATTTATATAAATGAGAGCGAATTGTCTCAAGAAGCGCTCACTAATTTAGAACAGTCCTTAAACTATGCAAAGGTGGATTACAGAAGGATTGAGAAAGAAGCACTGTCAAAGTTAGAGCCTTCCCCTTATCACATTCTGGCTTTATCTGGGGAACATACGAAGGATTGGCCCCTGCAAGACATACAATCATTCGTTCAGAAAGGCGGCCGACTCCTTATAGCTGGTCGATTTATTGACCCTAAGTGGCAACCGTTGATTGGTGTTACGGATTTCAGTGATTTCATCGATGATATTTATGGATTGCAATTTGAACGCGAACTCTTCCCTGGCTATCCGAATTTAGAGGAAACTACTTCACTGTTCTCTCATAGTATTGCAGATGTAGAACTAAGCGAGGAGTCGGATGTCTATATCACCGCTATGGATGAACCCATCTTCTGGACGCATAATTATGGCGATGGGAAGGTAGCATTTTGGAACACAACGTCCATTACAGAGAAATCCGCTCGGGGAATCTTACTACAATCTCTTTCCCTCCTTCCCCCTTCCTTTGTCTCGAACCAAGTTGGAGCAAAAGTGATGTATATCGACGATTTTCCATCTCCCATTCCTTATAGAACACCAGTTATGATAAGAGAGGAATATGACATGAACATGAAACAGTTCTACACGTCTATATGGTGGGAAGATATGAAGCGGATGGCGCATGAGCATGATGCAACGTATACAGGCGTACTTATTGGAACGTATGAACAAGAAGCGAATTTATCAAGCGAAGAACTAAACAAAAGAATCCGATACCCTATGCTTTATTTCGGTAGAGATTTGCTTAAAGAAGGTGGAGAGCTAGGTTTACACGGATACAATCACCAATCACTCGTTACGAAATCAGAACGAATTGACCCTAAGTTTGGGTACAAACCTTGGGAAGACCAGTCCAAGATGGAAGAGGCAATTAAAAGAGTCAGTGAGACGTTCCATTACTATTTCCCGAATGAACAAATCCGCACCTATGTACCTCCTTCCAATGTACTGAATGAAACAGGGATGGCGGCATTAAGTGATTCTTTGACAGATCTACAGATTGTAGCCGCTCTTTACTCCGGCACCAAAGAGAACGGAAGTTACATACAGGAATTTGGATACGATGAAACGTATCCTTCCATCTATCACTTCCCACGTATATCGAGTGGGTATGTCATCGACCGTGAAGAACAGTATATTCAAGCAGACGCCGTGGCGAATTTCGGAGTGGCCTCCCACTTCATTCACCCCGATGACGTCCTAGACCCAAGACGTTCTTACGGAGAAGGATGGGAAGATATGGAGGAAGGGTTTGAAGAGATGCTCTCGAACCTTAAGGAAACCTACCCTCACCTTGAAGCATTAACGCAATACAGAGCATTTCAGAAATTAATCACCTATCAGCAGTCCACCATTTCTATTTCTTATGAACAAGACTCAATTCAAATCTCAGGTAATCGTATGCTGAGCCCTTCTACACTATTAGTCCGAGTGAATGAAGGAAATTCACTTGCAACTGGAACATTTGACTTCGGGGTTGTAGAACCATTTGGACAGAGTAATGACCTATATCGAGTGACCTTAACGGAACCGAACGCACAACTAAAGATAAAGGATGTTCGCAGATGAAGATTGGAATTCTTGTAGAAGGGAGCTACCCCTACGTAAGTGGTGGTGTATCAAGTTGGGTACAAACGCTGATTCAACGCATGCCGCAGCATGACTTTGAAATCATCGCCATTACACCGAATGACATGAGTGAAACAGATTACCGCTACACACTCCCCTCTAACGTATCTGGAGTAACGACCCTTCCTTTACTGACTCAAGAAGCAAAAGGACGTAAGAAAATTCACTTTACAGAAGCGGAACAACGTCAACTTACGTCATGGTTTATGTTAGAAGACATACCTGACCATGCTCTACGTATCATGAAAGAGAAGATTACACAACCTGAGCGTTTCTTCTCTAGCAAGCTTTTCTGGCAGCTCTTACAGGACAGTTATGAGAAGGAAGAACAAAGTAGTTCATTTATCGATTATTTCTGGATGTGGCGAGGGATGTATTCGCCAGTCCTTGAGTTAATGCAACGGGACGTACCAAAGGTTGACCTCATTCATGCTGCTTCCACAGGATATGCAGGGCTACTTGCTGCCCGAATGAAACAAGAGCAGCAAATCCCTTTCATCATAACTGAGCATGGAATCTATTCACGGGAGCGAGAAGAAGAAATTCTTCAGGCAAACTGGATCCCTGATTATTATAAAGAGCGATGGATTGCATTCTTTCACCATTTATCCAAGCAAGCCTATTGTGAAGCGGACGATATTATTACGTTGTTCGACCGAAATGGAGAACATCAGCTAGAAATCGGCGCTCCTCAGAATAAGCAACGAATTATACCAAATGGCATCCATTACGAAGCCTTATCTCAACTGGAACACCAATCTCCAAAGGAGAATGTCCTTCGTATTGGCGCAATTGTACGAGTTGTCCCAATCAAAGATATCAAAACCATGATTAACGCAGCTAAATTATTGCATGATGACGGGGTACCCTTCGAATTAACCATTATGGGTCCGCTGGATGAAGATGATGAGTATGCAGAAGAATGCCAACAAATGATTGAACAATATGGATTGATGAATGAGGTATCCCTCATTGGACGGGTTAACATCTCTAACTATCTTCCCCACTTCGACATCGGATTGCTCACGAGCATATCAGAAGGTCAACCTTTAGCTTTATTGGAAGGCATGGCTGCTGGTCTTCCATTCATCGCTACAGATGTTGGGGCTTGTTCTGAACTTATAGAGGGCCGAGATGATGACCCTTTTGGACCTGCTGGCTTTCTCGTATCTCCGGTCGATTCAATGCAAGTCGCCAACTATTGTAAGTGGTTCTACAAGCACCCAGAGGAAACTCGGCAACTCGGGCTAAATGGACAACGTCGCACAGAAACGTACTATCAAATTCATCAAGTCATTGAAGCGTATGATGCACTTTACGAAGAGAGGAGAAACTACAATGGCAGGGATTGGATTTAAACTGCAGAAGCTGTTTCAAGAAGACTACTTTTCATCAAGAATGAAAGCTTACGCATTTGCAGGCCTTGTCACGTCAGGTCCTTGGCTGACCGTCATTATCACCATTGGACTGATTCAATGGATCACTTCCTCTTTGACATTTATTGAACAGGAAGAGCGTGAACTGTTTAATTTGTCGGTTTCCTATTGCTTCATCTTTTCTCAAGTCATTCTAGGAGTTCAACAATTAATCGTAACTAGGTATGTAGCTGACTTATTTTACGAGAAGCGGACGAACGAAGTATTTGCCACCTTTATCGGCATGAGCAAAGTAACGATTGCGATTGCAGTGGCACTATTTGGAGTATTTCTCTTCTTCTCACCGCTTAGCCTGCTCTATGAATTTGTCTTACTCATGTTGTTTATCACCATCAATTTAATTTGGGTTCTATTTCTATTTTTGAGCGCGGCTAAATATTATCAAGCGGTTGCTTATAGCTTCCTAATCGGAGCTTTCGTTTCCGTAGGTCTTGTATTCCTGTTCGCTCAATTGGTTGATGTATGGGGCATACCAAGCAGCTTGTTGCTTCTAATCGGCTTCACCATTGGTATGGTGGTCACGTTGTTCGGGTTGTTTCTTTCTATGTTACTTACATTCCCATACCGAGGCATTCAGTTTCAATTTAGTTACTTTCACTACTTTGATCGCTTTCCTTCTTTATTCTGGACTGGGTTCTTATATAACGCCGGAATTTGGGTATGCAACTGGGTCATTTGGTTTGGCGAGGGCAGGTCATTTGTAGCCGACACATTCGTTTATAACAGAGTGTACGATACGGCTATCTTCTGGTCATATTTAACGATTGTGCCAACGCTCATCTTATTCGTCGTATCTGTAGAGACAAGATTTTACGAGCGCTACCGCGTTTTTTACGGCTATATTAACGAAGGTGGGACGTTAAATCAGATTAAACGCTCGAAAGGAAGCATGCAGCTCGTGTTGAAGCAGGAGCTGGAACGACTCATACGAAGTCAGGGTGTATTCTCTTTATTCATGGTTGTCACCGCAGGATATTGGTTATCCCTCCTGTCACTTGATGCCATAATTGTATCCATCTTTCGCATTACGACCGTTGGCACCTTCTCAAATGCAATGGTACTCGTTCTTACCCTTATTCTCCTTTACTTTGAAGACAGACGAGGTGCTATGTATACATCCATCCTCTTCTTCACCTTCAACTTGGGGCTATCGATTTGGTGGCTACCACTTGGACTGGATGGATACGGACTAGGCTTTACGGTTGGGTCATCCCTTGCCTTTCTCTTTGCGGTCGTCCGCCTCATCCGCTTTATAGAACATGTAGATTATCACGCATTTTGCCGACCTCATGATTGGGTTTCGACTCCAACGGAACGGTTCACCAAGGTAGGTCGATGGTTAAACACACGCGCCCATTGACAAAAAAGTGTATGGACAAGGGTATACGTCCATACACTTTTTCTTTTCCTCCATAAGTTAATAGGGACCAATCATGAAAGGGGGAACTTAATTATGTGTGGAGCAAATTCATTCTGCTGCCCGCCTACATGTTCCGATAGCTTCTTACCAAAGAAAGAACTCGTTGCCATTAAACGCTGTGTTCCTTTCCGAGCGCCGTGTGGTTCAGAAGACAACAACCTCTTCCTAGCCCCATCAGCCCCAGAATCCTCCTTACCCAGCGGGATAATTTCTGTAGTTAACACTGGTTCTGACTGTGATATTACAATTAGTGTTACGGAATTTGATTCAGGCGTTGCTGTCGATTATACAATCATCCCACAGTCCTCAGTCGTTATAGAAGTAAGCGAGTTAGTATCTATCATTTACAGCTGTGTCGCTTCTACCGGGACTGGTGATTTCTGTACGGGAACATTTGAAGCCGACCTCCAATACACTGTAATGTCTTCTTAATGTGAGACGTACAGGATAATCAGGACACCCCTAAAACCGGGTGTCCTCCTTTATAGAAATCAGTGTGTCGGAAAGGAGTAACCCATGAACCTCAACAAAATTGTAGATGCTTGTAAAGTCGAAATGGCTCCACCAGGCTGCCCTAACATCTTTCCACCCCCTAAACCAACCCCCGTCGTTACGTGTAACCTAGTCAAAGACGAAGTGTGTGGAAACATAGAACAGCCTTGTGATGGAAGTTTTGTCGAGTATTGGCGAGTCGTTGGCCTTCCAGTGTTGCCGAGCGGTACGGTCACTGTCTATAACGGGAGCGATTGCATCATGTCCGTTCGCGCCGTCATTCAAGGTTCATTAATCGACCTCTTTACAATCACAGAGAAAAACCAAACGAAGGCGGTAACCGTTAGTGGGATTGAAAGTTTAGATGTGCAATGTTTAGGAGGTGCAACAGGAGCGACATGCTCAGGTAGGTTCTGTCTTACGTTGCATTACCAGAAAGATTGCGTAGAAGAAGTGTTCGAATGATGACTCTCCTTTACATCATAAGAAGGAGTGACCCTTATGGCCTTTGTAAACCGCTTCTCCACACTTGATTGTGGAATGATGACATTTACCGGAAATACGCTTGGATTAAGTCAGGAATTGAACCTTAATGAGGCCGGGACCCGGGGAAGCATTGGAGCTTTCATTACACTTGATAATACATCGCAAGTACCGACATTCCCACCTGGAACTACATTAAACTACCAAGAGAATAGTTCCTCAGCTGAATTAGGATTTGCACCAGGAAGCAACACGGTTTTGTACGCCGAGTTAATTTGGGGCGGTAACTATCTTACCAGGGATGAAGATATCACGAGTGAAATCGACAACGATGTATTGTTTACAGATCCTCTAGGTGTCGCCCATCCCATCAGTCCTGACCCCGCGACTAGTAATCAGTTTACGTTTACTATAGGGGGAGTTACCCGAGGGTTTTATATGCGTTCTAACGATGTAACCTCAATTGTTCAATCAGCAGCTGAAGGAACATACACATGTGGAAGTGTACCTGGGCTACTTGATCCTCTAATCGCTTCTACCGGTGACACAAACCATGCCGGCTGGACGTTAGCTGTTGTGTATGGAAACCCGGAATTACCGAATCGCTCCATGAACCTATTTGTTGGTGGAGAAGGGATTGTATTTAGTCAAGGAACCCCCATTATTGATATCGCAGTTTCAGGATTCATGACTCCTCCCTCTGGAGATGTGGATGCTCGACTGTTAATCTCTGCTCAAGAAGGCGATGCAAACATCCCAGGAGACCAAGCTTTATTTGGTCCAGACTCATTAACCTTAACGAACTTATCAGGACCTAATAATCCTACCTTTAACTTCTCAGCTTCCCAAATTAACGGGGATGACGGATTAGTTGACACATCGGGGACGTTTGGAACCCGTAACCAAGATGCAGCGACTCAGACAAACATTGTCGCCGGAAGACAAGGGTGGGATATCACAAACGTAAGCGGACTTAACTACCTTCCAAACAACCAAACTACTGCTGTATTCCGCTTCACATCAACCGGAGACGCCTACATGCCAAATGCATTAGGCATCCAAATTGATGAAGGAGATGCTGACCCTGTTCTTGTTAAAACAGTAGATAAACCATTTGCTGTTGTGAACGATGTGCTGACGTACATTATTACAATTACAAATGAGGGGGTTATTGAGGCGAATAACGTCGTCTTCATTGATGAAATTCCACCTGGTACGCTATTCGTTGAAGACAGCTTGTACATTGATGGTGTTCAGTTTCCTGGCGTCAATCCCCAGTTTGGAGTGCCCTTGCCTAATATCGATGTAGGGGATACAGTTACCGTGTTCTTTCAAGTCATTGTAAGGCGTTGTGACTGCTTCGTACAGAACCGTGCAGAATTGGAATTTAGTTGTGGGAAGGTTGCAGAAAGTAATTTAGTGACATCAACTGTATGTTTTCAATGCTATTGTGGCAGCGGGTTTATTTGTTAAGCTCCATATAAGAAAGACTGGGCGTGGTCATCACCCAGTCTTTTTTACATGGAAAAACCAACTTCATTGAAGAAGTTGGCTTAGTCTAAGCGAACAATTGTTAACGATGCTCCAATCCCAGGACTCAATACCACAGCTCCTATTGGGATCAGACCAGGAGTCAATTGGAGTTGTAGCTGATCTCCTGTAATAAGTGGGACAATAAATTCGGCACTGTACTTATATACAGCTAAAGGGGGAGATAGTAAGGACTGGGGCAATGGATTCCCATTTAAATAAATAGCCGAGTTCACCGCAACTGTTGCAGTTGGATTGATATGGTAGGAAACGAGATACCTGCCATCCTCTTGTACTTCAAAGATTGTATTTGTCACATCAACAGTGATGGTTGGTGGTAAGTTTTGGTAGTCCGGTAGCGGAATAGGGGTAGGGGCAAGTGCTGAAATGGCTAAACTAGGCTCACTGTCATTTGATGCAAACCCTGAGGTTGCTGTGACGGCTGATCCCGCTGGACCCGCCGGACCCGTTGGACCTGCTGGACCCGTCTCACCCGGTGGCCCAGGTGGTCCCGGAATGCCTTGGGCACCCCTTCTCGAAATGACGCCACCAGAGTAACCTCCACAGTTACAGCTCATGACATTCACACCTTTCATCTTTTCTATAGTAGATGAAATCAAAGCGTCATCAGGCACGGTATTCGTGGAGATTCTGGTGCGTTTCTTTGATCCTTACACGTTCCGCTCACTTCAATGAGCAATAGAGTTCATTAACTCGAAGAAGTGCTCGGGTTGTTGCGTTTTGTTTAGGTTATACCAAGAGTGCAAGGTATCTTCCTTACATACTTCCATGCCTCTCAATACTTCCATCGCAAATTCCAATGGAGCGATTCCAGATGCCGTAATTAAATTCGCATGTGTTGCGGTAGGTCCGTCCTCATAGAGCGACTCCCCTTTATAGGTAGGGCATACCATCTTAAGGTACTCTAGGTTATTGCTTGTGTGCTTTCTAGAATCTAGATATCCAACAGCTGCAAGCCCTTCAGTAGCACCACAAATTGCTGCCACAATCCCCCCTACCTCCAAGGCCCTCCCCACCTTTTCTAAGATGGGTTGGTGAATCTCATCTCTCCAAGTCGTTGCTCCAGGCAAGATTAAGAGGTCTCCACTCTCAATTGTACACCCTGTAACGGAAACATCTGGTTGAACAGTCAATCCTCCCATCGTTGTCACCATCTCTACTGTCGCACCGACAGTAGTGACCTCTAATGGCGCAATTCCTTGTTTGAAATAGCGCCCTGTATGAAGTTCAGCGAGTAAATAGCCATATTCCCAGTCTGACATAGTGTCACATACATAAAGATAAACGCGTTTCGTTCGCATTTAATCGCTCCTATCATAATTGGTAGTCTCGATTATATACGAACTCCCCTGACACTTAACGTCAGGGGAGTCATCATTCTTCATAAAAATTAATTAAATCTGTTAGAACCTCCACACAGCGTGCCTTCAGACTCGTTGGCTCGATGACTACAATCGATTTCCCGTATGGAAACAGCAAATACGGGAGATAGGTATCCAAAACCTCTTGATTAAGAAGAAAGACAGCTTGATCTGAATTCCGTTCTTGTAAGTAATGTTCTAAGAACCAATGTTGACATAGATCGTCCAGTGCCCTTGTACTTCCCTTTACAACTAAAGAAATGACTCCCTCCTCCTCGTTCATAGTAGGCAGAAGGTTTCTCATAAAGTAGTTCCGTGCAGAGAAGTTTATCGGTGGCGTAAACGTATGCTCACTTACCGTTAGGCTCTGTATTCGGTTGATTCTAAAACTCCGGATATCCTCTCTTAGATGGCAGTATCCAATTAGATACCATTTCTTATTCCAATAAATAACCCGATAAGGGTCAACCAATCGATCCTCGGACTCCTCTTTGTTCCTCTTATAATACCGGATATAGACAGCGGAACCGTCAGCTACGGCCTGCTCTAACTCCCTTAAGAATGGTTCTTTAGAGAGGGAACTGAATCCACTTATGATTTCAAGACTCTCAACATGATGATTCACCTTCATCTGCTGTTCCTGATTTTGATAATGAGCCAACTTTGAAATCGCCCTATTTAAGGCTTCATCCCCATAATATCCCGCTTCTTCTGCAAATACAGCTGCGTGATAAAGAGAGGCTTGTTCTTCGAAATCGAAGAACAGAGGTGCTTCAATGAAATCATTTAATAACGAGTAGCCACCGTTATGACCCGGTTCCGCAATGATTGGGACTCCACTTGTTGAGAGTGTATCCACATACCGGTAAACAGTCCTTATGTTCATCTCTAACTTGTCTGAAATGTCCTTTGCTGTCACTTTGTTCCCTGAACGCAGCATCCATAGAATGGCTAACAGGTTATCCATTTTGGCCACGTAGACTCACCTCGATTGTGAAAGATGTTGAACGAGTTACTCCTAGTATAACGAACTCAATCTGACTTATCGTTTGTGCAGGATTCATTTAACTCCATGCCTCTAAGCTAAAATAAAAAACGCCCTATCGCTTATACACGAATAGGACGAGGAAATAGATGAACGTCATGACACCAATGGTGCTTAGTGCTTTAACGATTTCTTCTGCAGTGTAGGAAGACACATGCATAACGAAGTAGATGGGCCACGTCAGCATTCCTACGATTCCAATGAGCGATAAAAATTTCTTGTCTGACATGTGTACTTCACCTCCCTAAGCAGGTACGAATTGGAGTAACCATCCGTTTCAGACATCATAAATGTTAGTCATCCTTGCCGTTAATAAACTTCATGATCCTCTCTTGATAATCTTCTTTAGCCACTGTGTACCCTTCTGTATGAGTCGCTTCTGGTACAATCCACAACTCCTTCTCTCCTCCAGCCGCTTTATACAATTCAGTTGCCATGTCAGTCGGAACGAGAACGTCTTCTGCTCCATGTATGAAGAAGATGGGTACTTCCGCTTGCTTCACTTGTTGTAATGTTGAAGCTTCATTGAAATTGTAGCCTGCACGTAGGTCTGTAATCAGGCTCGTTACTTGAAGGATAGGAAACGATGGAATGCCATACAAGTTCTTCATTTGGTGAGCCAACTCTTCCTCAACAGATGTATACGCGCTGTCCGCAATCACGCCCTGCACTTCTTCTGGAAGCTCTTCCCCACTTGTCATCAGGACTGTCGCAGCTCCCATAGAAAAGCCATGTAAGATGAGTGACTCAGCTCCTTTCTCTTCGATGAGAAGGTCGACCCACTCGATAAAGTCAAGTCGGTCGTGCCAACCATATCCGATGTATTGCCCCTCACTTTCCCCATGCCCACGAGCATCCGGCTTTAGAATGTGGAAGCCCTGCTCATAATAGAACTTCGTAATGCCAGGAAGCTGCTCTTTATTTCCTTTATAACCGTGGGCAAGTACCACGGTTTTTCCATTCGGGTTTTCATTTTCTAAGTAGACAGCCTTAAGTTTGAGTTCATCACTTGTTTCAATTTCGAGGTTCTCGAAGTTCTGTTCTGATGTCCAATGTTCTAACAGACTTTCTTCCTCCTCCACACTTGCGGTAACTGTTTCAGCTTCGTTCTTCCCTCCATGCAAATCAACTGCCTCGCTGTTGCTATTGATCGCAATGCCGTAGAAATACTGCCCAGCACCTGCTAATCCAGCCAGCACAATCAGGATCAACAATGTAGGAATCCAAACTCGTTTTCGCTTCATTAGCTCTCTCCTTCTTTCTCTCATTCTAAATGATGCCTTCTCCCTTACGATTCATGTTTATTCGCACGTTCGGTAAGCGCTTACAATTAATAGAATAAACGACCGTGTTCAAGTGAAACTGGAATTGAGAGTGGGTTCAATTCCTTTTTCAGCTGAACACGGTTTCTGTACACTGTATTCTTCCAGCAATCATTCAGAACATCTTGTGTCTAGTATAAGCGGAAGTCTATGAAATCCACAACCTCGTATCGGTTAGCGACTTCTGACGAGTAAGCGAACCGCTTCTTGAACGGCCTCTTCTCTATGGTCCTCATCGTTAGCTAGACACTGTTGAAGATTCTCGCTAACCACGGTGGCCATCGCGCGGTCAAGTGCAGTGCGAACAGCAGACATTTGCGTGACGACTTCTCGGCAGTCTTTCTCTTCTTCCATCATGTTCAGTAGGCCTCTTACTTGCCCCTCCATACGTTTCAACCGGTTCTTCATTTTAGCATCGTAATTCATGTAGGTTCCTCCTCTTCCTTTAAGCATATCGACGAGGAGGTTGTTCTCCCCGTTATTCTAAAGAATATCTACCCAAATCTTTATTGCTGTTGCAGCAATGAGTAGGGCTAGAACTGTTTGCAAGATTTTCGTGTTCGCTTTCTTTCCTGCATTGGCACCAAGTGGAGAAGCAATAAGGCTCGCTATAATCATAATAGCAGCTGGACCGTATTCGACTTGTCCTGTCGTGACTTTGCCGACTGTCGCCCCAATGGATGAGATAAACGTAATCGCCAGAGATGAAGCAATCGTCATGCGAGTCGGGATTTTAAGTACGACAAGCATAATCGGCACAAGTAGAAATGCACCAGCGGCCCCTACAATTCCTGCGCCAATCCCCACGATAAATGCAAGCGATGCAGCGAGCGGTTTATTAAAGGTCACATCTTCAAGTGGCTGATTGTCTAATCCCTTTTTGGGCACGAACATCATGACGGCAGCTATGACCGCAAGTAATCCATACGTGATGTTAATGCCATCTTCTGAAAGTAGGTTCGAACCATACCCGCCAATGAAACTACCAATTAAAATACTAACCCCCATGTAAAGAATCAGCGTCTTGTTGAGATAGCCTCCCTTTCGATAGGCCCACACACCTCCAATTGTTGCAAATAGGACTTGGACTGCACTAATCCCTGACACTTCGTGCGCAGTGAAGGCTGATACACCGACCAATGGAGGAATGTAGAGAAGCATTGGGTATTTAATAATTGACCCACCAATGCCTAACATTCCTGATAGATAAGAACCGATAAATCCAATAAGAAATATGGTGATCATTAAGCCAAATTCCATGGTGTTCACTCCTTTTCGTTAAGAAAAGGGAACCATATACATGGCCCCCTATCTTATTGAACATTTACCCTTTCTGAATCCAGAACTTGAGTACGTCGTTTTCTTCTGTATCTTGAAGAAGCTCATGGCCACCAGATTTCGCCCATGCAGTTAAATCACTTTTCGCACCTTTGTCTGTTGCATGTACTTCAAGGATTTGACCAGATTCTAAGTCTTTCATCGCTTTCTTCGTTTTAACGATTGGCATTGGGCATGCTAGCCCTTTTGCGTCTAGTACTTTAGTAGATTCCATAATTAATTCCTCCTGAATAGGTAAGTTATTGAACCGCGCAACGGTTCGGGCCGATTTCCATCTCACGCTGTTCTTCTTCCTCTGGCGTGATCTTGCCCATATTCGTTTCGCGGATTTGTTGATAAGCATTCGGCTGTGGCGGTAGATTCTCTGTTACAACCTTCCTGAACTGTGCTTCATCTTCAATGTTCAAGCCGTGATTGTTCGCATATAAGGTACCGAGCTTCTCCGCGACTCGCCCTCTGTCATCCATCTCACTCATCTTCATAAAGTGAGCCGGTAGAACGATCAGGTCTTGAGAAAGTTCTTTGTAGCGAGCGTATAAGCTTTCACGTAAGTCTCCTACCCAATCTTCTGCAAGTCCAGCAAGGTCAGGGCGACCGATGGAGTCGATGAAGAGGATATCTCCAGACAATAGATACGATTCATCGACTACGAAAGATGTCGACCCAATTGTATGACCAGGTGAATAGAGTGCATGAATGTCAATGGACGTCCTTCCCACTGCGACGACGTTGCCGCCTTCCAATGGCTCATAGTCGAACGTTACTTCTGTTGCATCCTTAGGTGGTAGCCAGTACGTCGCGCCCGTGTTGGCGGCAATCCGTCGTCCACCAGAGATATGGTCCGCATGCAAATGAGTATCAAATACATTCGTAATCGTTGCATTCTTGCTTGCAGCAAAATCTTCAAATACACCGGTCATACGAGTAGCATCCACAATAGCCGCTTCGTTACCTGATAGAACCATGTAAGACAAGCACCCTTTGCCGATACGAACAAATTGGTATAGCTCTCCGCCATCCGGTAGATCGCCTACTTTCACAGGTTCGAGATGTTCACTCCACGCTTTCATCCCACCTTGCAGGTAAGATACCGTCATTCCCGCTTCTGATAGCATGTCGGCTACCATAATGGATGAACCTTCTTTCGCACAGACGACTAGGATATCCTGATCGGATGGGAGTTGGTCTAGAATCTCTTCCACTCCGTCTAATAAATCGAAGTAAGGAACGTTCATGTGACTAACGCTCTTGCCTTCAATCTTCCAATCTTGATACGCGTCTTCATTTCGAACGTCTAATAGAAACAGTGGTTCTTGGTGAATCACTTTCTTTGCAACTTCACCTGCTGTCATCGCATGTACAGTCATCTTCATACCTCCTTAGGTATCGTTTTGTTAAATCATAAAGAGGAAATACTCGTGCCTATAGCTTTTCAATCTCTCCTGGCCATTCGCTCATACCTGGTAGCACGTTCACAACGTCCTTGAATCCATTCTGGGATAGCTTCTGAGCGGCTAGGTCGCTTCTGCTTCCAGTGCGACAGATAACATAAATGGAATCTTCTTGATTCAATTCATCCATACGTGTGTCCAGTTCTCCAAGCGGTATAGAGATTGCCTTTGGAATGTGTCCGAATGCATACTCAGCAGACTCACGAACGTCGAGTACAATTCCACCTTCTGCTTGATGCTGAACTAGCTCTTCATTTGTCGTTGTATGTGGGTGTTGTTTCTCTTCCGTTTCATCACCTGATGATTTACGAATATAGTGGCTCAACACGTCGCCTTCTTCCAAGGTTCCAAGATAATGATGCCCAGAACTCTTAGCCCATGCTTCGAGATCGGCCTTTGAGCCTTTATCTGTTGCTTGCACTTCAATGACTTGGCCCGCGCCAACGTCTTTCATCGCTTTCTTCGTCTTTACAATCGGCATCGGACACGCAAGGCCCTTTGCATCAAGAACTGAATCAGATTTAATTGTAGCCATGATGGTTACCTCCTGTACCCCAACGGGTATTTATTTAAGGGTAAAAAGAATGCCAGTCTTTCAGGCATGTGCGTACCTCTATATTGATAATTCCCCGTATACCCTAAGGTCTCCAGGTATTCATTCCACCTTTAACGTTCGTAACAGAGGTGAAACCAAGACGCTTCAACACTTTCGAAGCTTGCTTACTTCTCATTCCACTTTGACAGATGACAACGACCTCTTTGTTCGAATCTAGTTGTTGTGTAGCCTTTTTATCTAACGTTTGCAAAGGGATGTTCTTGAATCCACGTATAGAATTTCGTTTAAACTCTCCAGCCGTTCGCACATCTACATATTGTTTGTCTTTGTCGTTCAGTTGTTCCTTTAGTTGTGTCGTGGTAATCTGCTTCATCCCTTTAACCGGAAGGAATCGTTTCACAATCAGGTAGATTAGGATGCCATAGATGACGTAACTTACATATTCCATGCTAGTTCCCTCCTACAGGTGGTCGATTATATAAATAGATTTACGTTTCCGTCTTCCGCTTCGCCCAAGTATGCCGCAACCCCTGCATATTCGATTTCATCTAGTAGCTCTTCTTTCTGGAGTCCCAACAGGTCCATCGTCATCGTACACGCAACGAGGTTTACGTCTTGTTCTTGTGCCATTTCAATAAGTACTGGCAATGGCATGACATTATGCTTTTTCATAACGTCTTTAATCATTTTCGGACCGAAACCGGCGAATTGCATCTTCGATAGCCCCATCTTATTGACGCCTCTAGGCATCATCTTGCCGAACATCTTCTCCATGAAGTTCTTCTTCACTTTAATGTCCTCGTCTTTCCGAAGGGCATTCAATCCCCAAAATGTGTGGAAGATTGTCACTTCATGGTCGTAGGCAGCTGCACCATTGGCGATAATGTAAGCTGCCATCGCTTTATCATAATCCCCACTAAATAACACAATGTTCGTCTTCTTTTGTTCTGACATATATGAACCTCCCAGGTCTATTTACCCCTAAGGGTATATAAAATGACAAAAAATAAAATGGCCATCCACCATTCCTTTGTCTTTTAGTTCGATTTTGTTAAGATACATTTATCTTATACCCCCTTAGGTATAAAGTCAACATCTATTTTTTATGTACTTCATTCAACAGTATGATTAAAACTCA
Source organism: Pontibacillus halophilus JSM 076056 = DSM 19796 (assembly GCF_000425205.1). Lineage (GTDB taxonomy): Bacteria > Bacillota > Bacilli > Bacillales > BH030062 > Pontibacillus_A > Pontibacillus_A halophilus. Next base: position 29,208 of record NZ_AULI01000024.1, read on the forward strand.
TCGCAATCCTCCTGACCGCGATGAGTAAGCGTGTAGACTTACAATTCACTATAGCTTCGGACGCCGTCTATGCCAGTCGCTTTTTTCACCCCATTACGTATCGCTTTCTGTACAACATAGGCCGCTAAATGGCCAACTACATTTAAATCTGCATCCACTTCATTTGTAGATAAGGTAAAGAGGGTATCTCCATCTACCATCGAATGAGAAGGCCTCGTCGTACGTGCGAATCCATCGTGGGCCATAGAGGCAATCTTGTTCGCATTCGCCTTAGTCAGGGAAGCATTAGTGACAACCGTACCAATGGTTGTGTTTCCTGAAAATCGATTCGTGTTCTCTTTACCCGATTCATGGGTGAGAAGGATGGAATCTGTGCGAAGGAATGATTGATGCTCTACATCATAGACACCCGCAAGGATTTCACCCGTCTCATCGTCTAGGATGTCTCCAAAACTATTTACTGCAACGACAGCACCTACTTTCAGTTCCCCCACTTGAAACGCAAAGGTACCAAGTCCACCCTTCATAGACGATTCTTTACCGAGAATCTTCCCGACCGTCGCACCAGTCCCTGCACCAACCGAACCTTCGCGATCATCTTGTTGCATCAGCGCTCGCTGGGCTGCTTCATACCCCATCTTCTCATCAGGACGCACATTAGCTGAACCAATCCCCAAATCAAACAACACAGCCCCCGTTACAATCGGAACACGAGCCACTTCTACATCGAATCCAACCCCCTGTTCTTCAAGAAACTTCATCACGCCACCACCCACATCTAACCCGAACGCACTCCCACCAGTAAGGAAGACACCATGCACCTCTTCTACTAAATTCTCTGATGCCAGCAAGTCCGTCTCTCGGGTACCCGGGGCCCCACCCCGTACATCAACTCCTCCTACAGCACCTTGCTCACACAAAATAACGGTACACCCTGTAGCAGCTTCTAAGCTTTCTGCATGGCCAATTCTAAACCCCTCAATCTCCTCAATAGCGATTTCCTTCATCATTAGCCTCCTCTGTCTTTGTTCTCCTTACCTATTCCTTGTTTAGCTAGAGATAACCCTTTTTCCCAAATAAAAAAAAGGTTGTGGACAGTGCCCACAACCTTTCTATGTAATTGAGACGAACCAGAGAATCAAACAAAGGATTAACACAAGAGCAAAGGACATCCCCGCTTGTTTCCAAGTATACCGATGTTGTACTCGACCTAACAGACGATCAATGATGAAGAACAGAATAGAAGCCACTAAGCTAAACGGAATCAGAATGAGTCCAAATAATAAATGGAACGTTGCAGAGATGAGAATCTCTAACTTCTCTTCCTCTAATTTATTCGAAATGGACCGGCCAATCCAATCGCTTAGAAGTGATGTGGCTCCCCCGTAGATAAGGATAGCTGGAAAACTGTACATCATGATGATGAGGACATAGCCTGGATACTCTTCCGTATAGAGTGCAGCTAGCGCAAAAGAAAATAGGATGCTAGATATGGATGTGCTGATTAGTTTTCTTTGTAGAATAGGGAACGCTCCTTTTCACCTTATGACTTACAGTAAATATTGTTAATACCTTCTGAAGAATCCTCCACCTTCATCGATTGGACGGTCAATGGTTGTATCACCATCGCCATCGCGGTAGTACCCCTCTACGGATGTTCCGTCCGCTCGTTCATACCCACTCACCTCATGAGGGTCTACCCAAGTAGAGTCATCATCTTCACCGAAGTTATCGTCATCATCAATAGTAGCATCAAATCCGTCTGAAACATTAAAGATAACCAAGCCTAATGTCGCAACGGATAACACGAAGATAAATGGTGTAACGAAAGCTTTTGAACGCTTGCATAGAAACACCCATAGAAAGAAACATAGTGCCCCGACTGCAATCATGGACACGATTTCTAGCTCCTCCCATGTGAAGATGTCTGTATAATGGTAGATGGTGTCTCCAACCATCTTCTTGAATCCATTAAAATACGTGTACACGAAGTAAAAGAATGCGATGTTCAACAACAGACCCGCCCAAAATCGAATCGAGAAAAAAATCCTAATAATTTTTTTAATACGAAAATAGAGCATGATTGCGATGAGTATACCAATAATGACTGTCACTTTTTTCTCCCCCTATAAAACCATGATAATAGAATCTCTAAAATAGTATCATTTTCCTTTTATAAAGGAAATAAGAATCATAACTTGTTTGGTGCGTCCCATACTTGCAAATGATTTGAATTCTTGCAGAAAGAAGTGTTAGATTCGGGGCAAATAGGGAAGTATATCAATGGACTTTTTTTAGAAGGAGTGAAGATCATGAATCGTAGTCATTTCGATAAAGTAAAAAACGGTAAAGGTTTCATCGCAGCACTGGACCAGAGCGGTGGTAGTACCCCGAAAGCATTAGCAGATTACGGTGTACCTGAAGATGCGTATTCTGGCGAACAAGAGATGTTCGACCGCGTTCACCAAATGCGCACACGCATCATCACGGCACCTGCATTTGATTCTGGCAAAGTGCTCGGCACCATCTTGTTTGAACAGACGATGGACCGCGAAGTCGAAGGCAAATACACAGCTGATTACCTTTCTGACAACAACATTGTTCCATTCCTTAAAGTGGACAAAGGCTTGGCAGAGGAGGAAAATGGCGTTCAACTCATGAAGCCCATTCCTGATTTAGACGAAACGCTTCGTCGTGCCAACGAGCGCAACATCTTTGGTACAAAAATGCGTTCTGTCATCCACGAACCTAATCAAGATGCCATTAAGGAAGTTGTAGACCAGCAATTTGACGTGGCGAAACAAATCTTGAGCTACGACCTTGTTCCAATTATTGAACCTGAAGTAGACATCAAGAGCAAAGACAAAGAGAAGTCTGAGGACATTCTGAAGGACGAAATTCTGAAGCAATTAGACCAACTATCTGAAGATCAAAACGTGATGCTAAAGCTGTCAATTCCTACAAAGGCAAATGCCTACAAGGAACTCGTTGACCACCCACGCGTTGTGCGCGTCGTCGCACTTTCTGGCGGCTATACACGCGAAGAAGCAAACGATAAGCTGAAAGAAAATGAAGGCGTCATCGCAAGCTTCTCCCGTGCCTTAATCGCTGACTTAAACGCAAATCAAAACGAAGAAGAATTCAACAACGCACTAGGCGACGCCGTAGACGTCATCTACGACGCCTCCGTTAACAAGAAATAAAGCGGGACAGAGGGACAGGTTCACTGTCCCTCTTTTTTGATGGTGCTGGGACGGGGGGACAGGTTATTCGTCCCAGCCTCATTCCACTTTTTCCACCGGAAGCTTTCGATATAGGACACATCCTGCTTCACTGGGATGGTCTTGTACCCACGAGAAACCCTCTACTGACTGAACCTTCTTATAAATTATCCAATCTCCCGTTCCACCAGCAATAAGAAAGATGGATGCACATACAATCAATTGGCTGCCTACCCACAACCCCATTACCATCGGCAAGATGCCAGTCAGCACAACGGGCAGTAGAATGACATAGGTGTATGCCCCGAAAGATACAGGTTGATTGCAATGGACATACGGCATGGCGTGTCTCCACATGAAACCGAACTTTACATTCGACCTAGAAGCCTTGCCGATGAATACGAATGCTAGTGCGTGAACCAGTTCATGCAACGTAATTCCTACTAGATTAGCTAGGTAGAATTGTACGAGAAACTCCCAACTGAAATAGAAATCGAAGCCCCAAAGTAATATGTAAACGAGGAGCGCGGCTCCCCCAATTCCGACCGTATAGAAGATTGATTTCTGGTTTAACGTTTCTGTCGATAGGGTCACTTCTAATTTGTTCTCCACAAGTTATCCCCCTCCCTTAACTAAAATCATGAAAAAATCCTCCCACCTTAAATGGTGAGAGGATACATTTACCACTATCATTTATTGTACGTTACTTAGCAGATTGGTGACATGGGGGATTGCATGAGAAACGGGACAGTTTACCTGTCCCGCCGTCCCACAATTATTGAGCTTTAACCGCATCTGCTACGCTTTGGTCGCCTGAGATGACTTGATACTCTTTCCCAATTGTGGAGTCGTTCGCTAATGTCTCCACAATAACACGCGCAACATCTTCACGTGGTACATCGCCTCGGTCTACTTGAGGAGCGACAGCCACTTGACCTGTTCCTTCATCGTTCGTTAAGCGTCCAGGATGGATAATTGTATGATCTAGATTTGTCCCTCTTAACCATTCATCTGCATAGTGCTTCGCTACAACATAGGGTGCAAACGATTCAGGGGCTGATTGGATTGCTTCACGAGTAGTGTCATAGGAGCTAATCATCACATAGCGCTTCACACCAGCTTGTTCTGCAGCCTCCATCGTTTTCACTGCTCCATCTAAATCAATCATCAGCGTCTTATCGGCACCTGTATTTGGACCGGAACCTGCTGTGAATACAACTGCATCCACACCTTCTGTTGCTTTCGCAATAGCTGCTACTTCTCCCTCAAGGTCCACGATAGCTGTTTCTGCACCTAAATCGTGAAAATATGAAGCTTGCTCTTCTTTACGAATGAGTGCCCTTGCTTCGAGGTCCTCATGGTCTTGAATTTGTTTAACTAAGTGTTTTCCGATTTGTCCATTCGCTCCAACTACAAGTACTTTCATTACAGACATCCTTTCTTCATTAACTTAGATTCTTCCAACATTCTTTTACATGACAGTTTACATATACCCTGACAAATGGTTTTTTAACCAAGTGGGACGGGGGGACAGGTGAGTTGTCCCGTTTAGAGGGACGATGAACCTGTCCCTTCGTCCCACGAGCTGATGAGTTGTGTTATTTGTCAGAATATTATAATATCTATTTAAGTTAATGGAGTGCTGGAGACGTGGAGACTGCACATGGTGGAGCTGATGTATGATTTTATTATCAGTTCGAGCATGTGCGGTCTTTTTTAGCGAGAAGGTGATAGAAAGTTAAGAAAGGAGGAAATCTATCGCTCTCACTCCTAGCCGCTTACTAAAAAGTTTTGTTGTATGTCCGCAACTGGTTATTTGTAAGCGTTATCAAACATAAGATGTACTAGTTTAAGAAGGAGAGGAGCTAGAAGAACATGAAGAGTTCTACCAAGTATTTAATAGCCGCCTTACTACTATGCTTCGTAAGTATGATTGGTGCTTATTCCATACAGACGTCTGCCGGAGATGTGGAAGTGAAAGATCTTCGGTGGGAGACGCCATCTGGTCATTTAATGAGTGCGCTCTTGTTTAAGCCTGATGGAGCAACTGAAGACGCCCCTGCTCCTGGGATTGTGACGAGTCATGGGTGGTATAACAACCGTGAAATGCAGGATTTAAATAATGTCGAGCTTGCTCGAAGAGGGTATGTTGTCATTTCAATCGATATGTATGGACACGGAAACTCTGATGCCGTTACACCTGAGGAATGGCCGAACCGGGGTACCGGGATGTACGATGCTGTTGAATTAATGGCTGATTTCCCATACATCGATCAAGATCGTATTGGCGTAACAGGTCATTCCAATGGGGCGCGCGCAGCGAACTGGTCTATTATAGAAGATAATAAAAAACCAGAAGAAGACCAATTAATCTCAAGCGTTCTCCTTGTTGCCAACGATGCCATGTATACAAACGATCCAGGTGAACCTCTTTATTGGTCACAGCGCACAGACGAACAGCAATATACAAATGTGTATGGCAGCCGTGATGTAGGTATTATAGCGGCTCAATATGATGAATTCTTCTTCCGTAGTCTCGCAGAAGATGGGACAGTGACTCCACCTAGAGAATATATAAATACGGATTATGCCCAGTCTTTCTTAAACTTCGGTGTAGACCCTGCCTCTGAAGGCGAAGTACGTGACAGTTATACCGTTTACACACAAGAGATTAACGGGGATGAGGCGATGCGCGTTATCTACAACCCGGCTCAAATTCACCCATGGAACCACTTTAGCGCAGATGTCGTAGATAGTCTCCTTACTTATTTCGACGAATCTATTGGCTCACCCGACTCACTAAATTCGTCAAATCAAGTGTGGCAATGGAAAGTATTCTTCAACTTCCTAGGCTACATTGGATTCTTCATGTTCGTCGTTAGCTTCACAAAGGTCATGGTCAATACGAAGTCATTCTCAAGTCTGAAAGCCTCCGAACGAGCCATTGCATCTTCACCTCCAAAAGGGATTGGACGTTGGTGGTTCTGGGGAGGATTAATCGTTAGTGCTATTGTATCTGGGTTTTCTTACCTCGCCCTGTTTAATTGGACGGCTACGACACGCCCAGATTTCTTCCCGCAAGCACCTGTATATTATATCGGAGTCTGGTCTGCTGTCATGGGTGTCGTCACATTGGCCATCCTTTTCCTTTCTTATAAATTGTTCAACAAGAAAGACGGGCTCAACCTAAGAGATGCTGGGGTATTCATTCCACTAAGATCATTATGGAAAACAGTTCTCCTTTCCATCATTGTCACAACCGCTGCATTCGGTCTAGTATTTATCGCTGACTACTTCTTCACGACAGACTTCAGAATTTGGGTCTTAACCATTAAAGTCTTTACAGCAGATAAACTTCTTATCGCGCTAATATACTTACCATTCTTCCTCTTATTCTACGTGGCCAACTCTATTGCCATTAATGCATTCAACTACGTCGTAAATGGAAAAAGAGAATGGCTCAACACAGCCCTAATGGCCTTGTTCAACGGACTAAGCGCCATTGTCATCGTTGCCATTCAGTACACGCACTTCTTTATAGAAGGGGATGTATTCTTTACGAACGTGTCACCAATCGTTGGAATTTGGCTCTTCCCAATCATCGTTATTATTCCACTAGCCGCAATCATCACCCGTAAAATCTACCACGAGACAAAAAACCCATATCTCGGCGGGATAATCTACGCAATTATTGTAACGGTGATGATGGTTTCGAATACACTCACTCAGCTATAGGGACAGAGGGACAGGTTCCTTGTCCCGCAGGACAAGGAACCTGTCAAGAGAACATATGAAAAAGCAGCCTATCCGATTTACGGATGGGCTGCTTTTTTGGGGAGGGGATGGGATGGGACAGTTTACCTGTCCCCATAGCCGTCAAGCTAAGCAAAACTTGAAATGACTACTAAGCTATCGTTATCCTTCTTAAGTGAATTTTTCCAGTGGAGGATTGTCATATATGCAGCTAGAAAGTCATTTTCAGTCTTTTGCTAAATCTGTTAATTCGACGCTTTCAGCGTCTTCCCTACGAAATATTGCCCACAAAACAAAGTTTGTTCAACGAAAGGGGAAATTGAACCCAGAGGACTTTTTGATACTGTGTTCGTTATTAGGAGATTCAGTAAGCTATGACAGTTTACAGAGATTATGTGGAACTCTAACTTACCAATCAAACACTTCCCTATCAAAACAAGGGTTGAACGCTCGTTTTAATGAAAAAGGTGCAGCTTTCTTGAAGGAAGTTTTCTTTCAATTATTGGCGAAACAGAAGTCGTTTGTCACACCAATTGATCCTAATCGATTATTTTCTCGTATCCGCATAATGGATGCTACTTCATTTCGGTTACCGAATGAACAACCGAATTATCCGGGGAGCAATGGCTCTGGTGTAAAAGTTCAACTTGAATACGAATGGTACCGAGGAGAGTTTCTTCATACTTCTGTTCATCCTGAGTCTTATAGTGACCGGCAAGCCGCAAATGACGTAGAGGAAAATCTACTTCCTGGAGACCTTTGTTTACGTGATCTTGGTTATTACTCAGCTAAGAATCTCATGAGGATAAACGATAAAGGGGCTTTCTACATTACGCGTGTTCCGACGAACACGAAGTTTTGGCGGTGGAGTGAACACAATGGATGGCTTCAAATAGATCCGGCTAAAGATGCGGAGGAAATGTCTCCTAAAGAAACGCTGGATTATGGATACATCAGAGTAGGGACGGATCCTCGGAACCGTCTAATG
>NZ_AULI01000025.1 GCF_000425205.1 Pontibacillus halophilus JSM 076056 = DSM 19796
TTGCTTTAAAATATCATTTTCCATCGCTAGCCGTTGATTTTCCTTCCGAAGACGAATCAACTCATTTTCTTCAGGAGTGCGATTGTCCTTCTCTTTAAAGGACCCGGACTTCTCAAATCGGCTCACCCAATTATCAAAGGTAGAAGGATTCAGCTCGTACTCTTCAATAATCTGTTTCCTAGGTTTACCGTTCTGATAAAGCTGGACCATCTGCTTCTTAAACTCCTCTGTGAACGTACGTCTGGACCTCTTAGTCATGGTCAGTGCTCCTCGCTATTTGAATTGAGATAAGTTTACCTGACCTTAATTTACATGTCCAATTTAGTGTAGCCTATCCAGTTGTGATAATGGGGAAGGCGAGAGTCTAAAGAGAATCTTTCCCCATTCGTCTAATAAAGAAAATAAACGAGTACACGATAGTTAGTACCTCTCAGTGTATCATATATTCATTGATTTGGGATTAAATTCCTTTTTGCTTACATCGCTGTTAACACGTTCTGCGCTTTGCAGTCTTCGCTAGTAGCTCTCCATGTACTGAATGTGAATAACACCTTTTCTCTTTGTTAGAAGAATCGTGTCACGTACAATAAAGGGAGAAGATTAGGGGGGATGGAATCATGAAACTTACAGATAAATTATATGGAACAGTTGAAGTGGAACCTGTACTAGCAGAACTTGTTAGAAGTAAGCCAATCCAAAGGTTGAAAGGAATTCATCAAGCGGGGGCGAGCTACTTAGTTGAAGAGACATGGAATGTGACGAGGTATGAGCATTCTGTCGGGGTCATGCTACTAATAAGAAGACTAGGGGGGACGGTTGAGGAGCAAGTGGCAGGGCTTCTACATGACGTATCGCATACCGCTTTCTCACACGTCGTAGACACGGTGTTGAATGTACATAACGAAGATTATCATGAACATATATTTGAGGAGGTCGTCATGAACTCCGAAATTCCATCGATCTTAAATAAGCATGGAATGAACGTGGAGCGTGTGTTTCAAGAGGAACAGTGGACGTTATTAGAACAGCCTGCTCCTTTGCTATGTGCGGATCGAATTGATTACACGCTTAGAGACTTATCCCGTTATGGATATCGGTCAATTGAGGACGCGCAACAAATCGTCCGACAATTTCGAGTGGAGGATGGTTTGATTTATCTCGACTCTGTCCAGGCAGCTGAGAGGTTTACGGAATGGTATTATGAAGAGGTGATCGGTTTCTTTATGAATCCGAAGAACATGTTCGCGAACTATTGGATGGCAAATCTCCTAAAGGAGTCATTGCAGAAGGGGATCATCTCAAGAGACGATTTCTTGTTAGAAGATCAAGAAGTAGTAGAGAAGCTGCTCCAGTCTAATGATAAGTCGGTCATCCAACAACTACGTCATCTACAACCGAGTAGTAAAGTGGTGAAAGATGAGCATGATTACGATTTCCATCAAAGGCTGAAAGTAAGGTTAATTGATCCTTCCATTCTGGTAGATGGCCAACTTGTAAAGGCATCTCAGCAATCCGTCAACGTGAAGCGCATGGGGGAGGAAGCAAGACGAACGTTTGAGGGAGGAGTTAGGGTGAAAGTGGTCACTGTTCCAAATACATAAGATTTTCGCGTTTAACAACCACTGAAAAGGTGAAACGTAAGGGTGTGATTGGGTGGACATTCGCTCATTGACACCCTATTTCTCATAAGTATATACTAAAGATGTAAATATGAGCATATAATCATATATTAGAGAGAGTCGTTTTAGAACGGAGGAGTAGATTATGGGACATCATCATCACCATCATGACCATTCTAATGGAAATATACGTACCGCATTCTTTCTTAACTTCTTCTTTACGATTATTGAAATCATTGGTGGCCTACTGACCAATAGTATGGCTATCTTATCTGATGCGTTACATGACCTTGGAGACTCGCTTTCTCTAGGGTTAGCATGGTTTCTTGAGAAGTATTCGAAGAAAGGGCACGATGAGAAATATTCATTCGGCTATCGACGGTTTTCTTTGTTAGCTGCACTCATTAATAGCGTCGTTCTTGTCATCGGATCGGTATTTATTCTAACCGAAGCTGTTCCTCGGTTACTAAATCCTGAGTCTCCGAACGCCGCTGGTATGATTCTTCTTGCGGTATTAGGGATTGTTGTAAATGGAGCGGCCGTAGTTAAGATGAAAGACGGCGAATCCATGAATGCGAAGGTCATCTCTTGGCATTTACTTGAAGATGTTCTTGGCTGGGTAGCCGTTCTTATCGTAAGTATTGTGCTTTTCTTCGTGGATCTACCGATTCTTGACCCACTACTGTCCATTGGGATTACTCTATATATTCTGTACAACGTGATTATGAACTTGAAGAAGACAATGGAACTATTCCTTGAGCGGGTTCCGGATGGCATACAGCTAGACGACATTAAACAACGTATTGAACAGATTGACAACGTGCTATCTATTCACCATACACATTTATGGTCGCTTGACGGGGAGCATCATGCCTTCTCAACTCACATTATCGTCCCGGACCATATGCAGAAAGATGATGTGTGCACCATTAAGAGTCAAGTGAACAAGATTATAAGAGACATTCATTTAGACCACGTCACCATTGAAATTGAATATGAAAGTGAAGAATGTTCGGTTAACCAAGTTCACCATCACTAAGGAGGATTGTCCATGAGTGAGAAACCAGTAGAGAACGAGGCACTTGATGAGGAAACGTTATTTGTCGTATCACAGACATTCAAAGCCCTTTCTGACCCGACACGTATTCGAATTCTTTATTTATTGTGTAGAGAGGAAATGTCCGTCAATGGAATAGCTGAGGCATTGGATTTGCGTCAATCTACGGTCTCTCATCAACTTCGCTTCTTGAAGAACCTTCGACTCGTTACGTATCGAAGAGAGGGTACAACAATCTACTATTCCCACGATGACCAACACGTCATGGATTTGCTGCAACAGACCATTCAGCACGCGTTGCATAACTAAGAAAGGGAAGAGTGCCAAAGTATGAGCTTTGGCACTTTTTTACTTCTTTCAAGAAAAAAGTTGACTCAGTACCTTGCAATGTTCAGTAGTAACCGTTATAGTAAAGAACAGACGGACATATTTTTTCACACCACTATTGAACAATGTGTAGTACTGAATGGCGAACCACCATTCTTTTCTTTTGAATCACTATTGAATATTGTTCACTACTAAGAAGGGGGTGCCCATTGGTGAACGTGCAAATGAAGAAGGGGGCATTAGAGCTTTGTGTCCTCATTGTTATCTCGAATAAGGATCAATACGGGTATGAGCTGGCGCAGAACATCTCGAACAAGATTCAAGTTGCCGAAGGAACGTTATATCCGCTCCTTCGCCGCTTAACGAAAGAAGGCTACCTTGAGACCTATAAAGCGAAATCAAAAGAAGGGCCACCTCGTAAATACTACTCACTCAGTGAGGATGGGGAAGCGTATTTAGCTGAACTCATGGAAGATTGGGCGGTATTTTCAGATGCGGTAGATTACTTTATTAAGGAGATGAGAAGCGATGAATAAGGAGCAGTTTATGAAGAGATTGGACAGTTTGCTCCAGGAATTACCCGAGCATGAACGGGAAGACATCTTAGATGATTATGAAGAACACTTCTTAAGTGGCGAGCAAGATGGGAAGGGCGAAGAAGAGATTGTGAATGAACTTGGTGACCCTAAGACCATTGCGAAGGAAATTACGGCTCATCATTATGTAGAAGCAGCATCTGAGAATCGTTCCATGAAGAATATGTGGAAGGCAATCTTGGCTACGGTCAGTTTAAGCTTCTTTAACTTAATCTTTATTCTAGGCCCTGCGTTCGGATTATTAGGAGTTTATATAGGCATTTGGGGTGTGGCAGTCTCCCTATTGCTCATTCCACTCGTTCTGATATCCACATGGATCTTTGGTGCTTCAGATGCAAGCTTCTTCTTGTCAATCAGCATGTCATTGACTTCATTGGGACTCGGTTTACTGTTATCCATCGGACTTATCTATACTGGGAAATGGCTCTATAAAGGAACGGTAAGCTATATGAAATATAACATTGGAATTGTTAAAGGAGGAGAGAAAGGATGAAGAAACTAGTCTATTTCGCTATTGCCTCCCTTGTCGTTGGAGTGATAGGCGTCTCCGCTATATTAGCAGGGGGGATTGACAGTCATCTTGCAAATGCCAAGGTGAAGGATGAGAAGAAAGTCAGTGCAGAAGGTGTCACTGATCTTTCCATTGACGTAAAGGACGCAGACATAACACTAATTAAAACAGATAGTGATGAAGTCACTGCTGAGCTCTCTGGTAGAATGACAGAGAAGAAGTTTGAAGATGTGACTTTTACTGTAGAGAAGAACGGTGGAAAGGTGTCCATCGTAGAACGAACAAACTTCTCATTTGAGATTGGGTTTACGATGCTTGAAGACTTAGATTTGAATGTCTATCTTCCTGAACAAGTGTACGAAAGCTTAACGATTCAAGCAACCTCCGCTGATATTCAACTTCCGAAGCTGGACGTGAATAACGTGCTTGTTGATGTAACTTCCGGTGACATTATAACAGATGGGATGGAGAACGTAACTACATTAGAGATGCACACAACGTCTGGTGATATCCGCGGGAAAGCAATTCAGGCAGAGTCAGGTACACTCGTAACAAATTCAGGGGATCTGTTATTTGAAACTTATAGTGGTAACCTCTCTATACAAGCGACATCTGGGGACGTGACGATTAAAGAGGCAGATGTTCAATCGGATGTTTCCATTGAAACAACGTCAGGGGACATCGCGTTCCATTACGCGGAAGAACCAACATCCTTGAACCTCGTCTTGGACACAACTTCTGGTGACAAGAGTGTACAACTAGAAGGCATTTCATTTAACGACGATTCAAATGGAACGGTAAAGAATCAAATTGGAGATGGAGAGAACACGTTATCCATTTCTGCTACTTCTGGTGACATTACTATTCAATAATGAGAAAGGTCAGACCTAATGTAGGTCTGACCTTTCTCTTATATACCGATATTCATAGAGAACAAGATAATGGCTAGGATTGCACCGAGAACAGGGAGCACAACGGTTACGGCGCCCATGGCCCAATAAGCACGCTGGTGCGTCTCGCCAGCAATTGCTCGAATGGTTGTGACGACATAGCCGTTATGAGGCAAGGAATCGAGCGCTCCTGAGGAGATCGCAACTGTTCGGTGAAGTGCCTCCGAGTTCACGCCCATATCTAAGTAGTGAGGTCCTAAGATAGGAAGTGCAATTACCTGACCACCAGATGCTGAACCAGTTAATCCAGCAATCACACTAACTGCGATGGCGCCTCCAATCAACGGTGAACCTGGCAAATCGGTCATGGCTTGAACCGCCTGATCGAATGCAGGTGAAGCTTTCGCAACGCCACCGAATCCGACAACAGCAGCCGTATTCCCGATTGCGACTAACGCACCTGTTGTCCCTTCCGACATCGCTTTACTCGTTTCTTGCATATACGTGCGATTTAAAAGTAAGATAGACAGCACGCCACCTAAAAGAGCAATGATCAATGCGGATTGCTCCAGCACATCATGCAGGGAGAAGGAAATGGCCAATACAATAAACAATGGCAAGATGCCCATCAATGGATGAGGCAATTCCCGTTCAGTAATTTCAGGGTCATCCGCTCGTTCCTCAAACACCTCACCACGTTCAACAGCCTTTGCAATCATCCGCTTCAACCAGTAATACCCTCCAGAGAATAGGAAGATAGCGACGATGATACTTACTTCCCATCCTGCATAAGGAGACGTGCCTAAGTATTCAATTGGGATCCAGTTCTGAATCTCAGGTGAGCCTGCTGATGTCATCGTGAACGTGACCGAGCCAAATCCAAGCGCTGCCGGAATAAAGCGTCTTGGTAAATTCGCTTCCTTAAATAAGCTGACCGCCATCGGATAGACCGAGAACGCAACTACGAACAAGCTTACGCCACCATACGTTAAGACCGCACAAGCAAGGACGATGGCAAGAACAGCACGATTCATCCCAAGCTTTCCAATTACCCATCTGGAGACACTTTGGGCAGAACCGCTATCCTCCATCACTTTACCGAAAATGGCCCCTAACAAGAACATAGGGAACCAAGAAGCAACAAAATCTGCGAAACTATTCATGTAATTCCCAAGTAACGTTGCACTACCATCTGGAGCAGTCTGTGGAAATATAGAGATTCCACTAAAGAGCGCCACAAACAATGCGCATAGAGGAGCTGCTAGTAATAGGTTCATACCTCGAAGGGTAAGAACAACCAACAGAATCAACCCTCCAAATAAACCAATCATACTCCACATTTCGTATCAGTCCTTTTGTCATGTATAACAGTTATGAAAACTATGCTTTGCCATTATAGAATTGTTAATATTTTTGTGCAATCAAAATGTGTCAAAAAAGTGAAAAGGAATTCACGATGTGACGGTAATGCTTTCCATTGGTAAAGATAACTGTTAAAAAATAAATAATAAGGGTTGTTTTGTAAGTTTGTTGGAATGGGTCTGATGGAGTGGGAAGAAGGGATGGTGCATGAGACTATTCAGCTTTAAAAAGAACATGGTAAGATTAATTTATAAAAAATTCCAATTGTTAAATGAAGGGGAAATGCAACCTCATGTTCCTTAGTAAGCATGAGTGTCTATGATTAGGGGGTTCCTACTCTATAGACGAGATGTGTTGGTGCATGAAAGGAAGATAAATCGACTTACGGGGGGATACTGGTGAAATTTAATCAGTTTAATGCAAGTCAGATAAGAATCGCTAGGCCAACGAACCAACTGGATAGAATCGTAAAGTTTTATGAAGAGGGTCTTGGTCTAGAGCGAATGGGAGAGTTTCAAGGACATAGCGGCTATGATGGAATTATTTATGGATTACCGACGTTGTCTTACCAACTAGAATTTACGAGTCATGAAGAAGGGAGCCCTTGTCCCGCCCCTACGAAAGATAATTTGCTAGTCTTTTATATTGCAGACCGGGAAGAGCTCCTTGCAGTATCAGAACGGCTGGTCAATATGGGCTACAGAGCCGTAGAACCAGAAAATGTGTACTGGAAAGAGAAGGGGATTACCATCGAAGACCCAGATGGATGGAGAATCGTGCTTATGAATACGGAGGGGATTTAGAAAGGAGTGTTCTTTAAGGAGAGAGGTTAAATAAAGAGAAGAGTGATTGGGTGTTTCACAAAACTCACTATTCAACTAGATGACGTCGAAGCATGTTCGATGTGACCTAGTTAAATTTACATACAACAAAAGGAACTATCGATGGATAGTTCCTTTTGTATTGGAGTCATGGTTACTTAACGTTCATTTACGATGACTCATTTCCTTTCGTGTCATGATCCTTCGTCGACTCTTGTTCGATTTCTTGATACCGTCGTTTCTGTCGGTATCCATACGTAATGTTTCGCACGAGCTCATCATTCTCAAGCCCTGCGCCTAACGCTCCAGCAAGAGTTGCCACAGAAGTAGCTAACCATGCAAGGTGTAGATAGTCCATCATCTGCGCGCTTGACTCAAGTCCTGCTTCCATTCCGAACAATTCGGCGGGGACGAAGATACGGACCGCAACAAAGAACAAGATGAACAACATCAAGTAGTAGAGAATGACTGCGATGCTGAGGGTTACAACGGTAGCGAAATTGTATAGGCGCCTCAAGTTGTACTTGCTACGATGCGACGGCTTCTCCCATAAATTATGAGCGAAGATAATCCACACAATCATACTAAATAAGGCAGTAAACATAAGTGCAATAAACCTTGTCTGCTCAAAGGCAGCGCTTAACGTCCATAAGGTAGGAAAGATTAGACCGTAAGTACCCGTAGCAAATGCAACGGCAACGACACTCTTAAATGAAGGGAAGATTGTCCACGGACGATTTGCATAAACCATCCCGAACAACACGCGTAACCTTCCGTTTAGTTTGGGAATGACAATGTAGCGAGTGTTGTTCTCATCATTATCTGGAATGACTGTTCGAATTGGGGAGAAGGTTTTCGGAAAGCGTTTCTTCTTTTCAGATTTGTCTACTTCATACTGATGGTGATGGAGTTCTCTTACCATGCTGATGACTACTTCCCGTATCCGCTTCTTCATAGGAACAGAACCAAATGCGGGTAAAGAAATTTGAGAGACGCATCGATCTTTATTAACGTCTGCCAACACGATATTACTCTTCTCATAAATCGGTAAATCAGTTAAGCAAATCGCATAATCCCAACCATTCCGCTTTTTCCGTTCTTCTGTCTCATCAATAATCTCATTCGCATTCTCAGCAGCGCCAGTTAATGGGTCAATGACCACTTCAATGTTCCATTCAACAGTATTATCAATTTCGTTATATAGTAAATCAGGAAGTTCATTCGCCAAGCTTCTTGCAATTTTCTCTGGCAATTCAGGGGCAGGAAGTAACCCGACTGTTAGCTCACTCACTTCTTCATTTCTCCTTCCTAGCCTATTCATAGTTGACAGTTACACTCTTCCACTGAAATGGTCGGTTGAAACAAAAAATAAAATAGTAAGATAATAAATGTTCATGATCTCTCTTCTATTAACTAAATTCTGTTAGAAGACGTCCGATATTAGTTGTATGCCTAATAAAGGAGTGTAGCTAATGGATGCTTTAGAATACTTACAATCAATACTCATCCCCTTAGTTTCAATCATCTCTACTGCGTTTTTAGTTTTAATGTTTAAGCCAAGTATAGTAACGTTTTTTACGTCGAATACAATTGAAAAGAAATTAATAAGTAAAGAACTTGAGATTTTTTATAAAGTGATGAGCTATTTATTTATATTTATAGTATTCCCTTTGATGGCTTCATTGATAGCTGATTTTGATCCATTACTTAAATATCTTGATAGTAATCCACATATTTTTAGTGGCCTTCTTTTAGGGGATGTTTTAATTGTGTGGGGATGGTATATCTTTATTAAGCTGAGATTTCACAAGTTTAATTACCTTAGAAAGAAATACAGTAGAATAAGAGAAAGTAGGAACTATAGACATACCAAATTAGAGATTAAGATTAAGGCATTTACCATTATGTTAATAATTGTATTGTTGAGCTCAGTTTTTATTCACTTATGTCTTGGTGCTATCCATTATGCTGCGCTTCGTGAAGCCGAAAGTAGTCCTGAAATGATTACGAATTCGTTAATAATAGTATTCCTAATCGCTATCTCTAGTCTCCCACTTTTTATGTCGTTTGATTATTTATTAACAAAAGATATAAAGGTGAAGCATATAGAGTACGAAAATGGAAAGGTCGTTGAAGGTGGATATTTATTACAGAGAACTTTCAAGAATAATGTCTTAATAGGAGATAAACCATTAAAAAAGGATTGTACAAGGATTAAAGTAGTCAAGAGTGATGTAATTATTTTATGGGATTTAGAAGAAGATGATAGTTGGAGTACCAAATAAGGGATAGTATTTACAATCATTGAGGAGGAACCATTACAACTACCGGTTACTCCTCAATGACGAATAAACTTAAAACGACAATACCTCTCCATCATCTGGAACGTGAACACGATCGGTCATGTTGTTCTTCTCTACATAATCCTTCAACTCACTACGCTTGAGCAGGCAGTGGTTTAGTGATTCCATATGGTCAACAACAATCTGTGCGTTGCGTGCAGCTTTGTAAGTTTCGTGAATATCTTCCTCAGTCATTGTAATCGGTCCGCCTTCAAGGAATTGAGCGGCGCCTCCATTTACGACAATGACGTCTGGGTCATGCGTCTCAATCGCGGATTCCATTTCCTCAACCCATACAGTATCTCCGGCAATATAAAGGGTTTGCTCCTCTTCATGATGGAAGACAATGCCACACACTTCTCCCGTCATTTCGATGATCGCTCCCCGGCCGTGTGAACCACCCGTTTTCGTGATTTGTATGCCATCATAGTGACCAATGCTGTCAATTGTATTCACGTTCGTAAAGCCAGCCTCTTGAATCGTTTGTACATCGTGGTCATTCTGTGCGTAGACTGGGATGGACTTTGGAAGCATCTCAATCGCCTTGTCGTCGAAGTGGTCCGGATGTAAGTGGGTGACAAAGACCGCGTCCACATCAATGAGCTCCTCAATCGATGAGGTTAGGCTGACTAGAGGATTATTTACATCCTGATTCGGTGTATTCGGAAATGCTGGCATCGAACCCTTATCTGCAAAGAATGGGTCAATCAAAAACGTTTTATCGTTATAGTACAAGAGCAACGTAGCGTTGCGTACAACTTTAATATCCATAATGTGCGTCCTCCTTTTTTCTAGTTCTTCTTTAGGATAGTATAGGGTAAGAAAGGTATACATAGATAGAATCAAGTGTTCCCGTCATTTCACTTGAAAGTTGAAAGGATTGTAGAATGTATGGATGCCACAGATCGCCAAATTATTAACGTACTAGCAGAAAACGGACGCATGAAGATGAAGGAACTAGGGGAACGCGTTCACCTTACAGGACAAGCCGCTTCCGCGCGTGTACTCAAGCTAGAGGAAGAGGGAATCATTGAAGGGTATACGATTCGTCTTAACTACGATAAGGTTGGATTTCCTGTACATGTCTTTCTGAGCATCTTCACAAGAGGTTATCATCACAAGTCGTACTTCAACTTCATTCATTCCCAAGAGCCCTATGTCTTAAACAACTATAAAGTAAGTGGGGAAGGCTGTTACTTACTTCAGTGCCGATTTCCATCAAATACGGAATTGGATGAGTTTCTTACATCGTTAAGTGTGTACGTGGACTACAAGTTATCTGTTGTAATTAATGAAAATAAAGAACGATAGAACGACTTCTGTAAAGGAGTCGTTTATTTATTTGAAGGAAATCAACCTTCTTTCAGCGAACCCCTTTATATAAATGAAAGCGGTTTAAATGTGGGGAGGAATAGTTATGTCAAGAGAGGTTGTTATTGTGGAAGCGGTAAGAACGGCTGTTGGGAAGCGTAAAGGGGTATTTCGAAATACCCATCCGGTTCATATGGCAAGTCACGTCTTGCATGAAGTCGTACAACGAGTCGGACTACCGAAGCGTGAAGTAGAAGATGTCATCTTAGGTTGTGTCTCACCAATCGAAGAGCAAGGATTTAATATTGCGAGGCTATCTTTGTTGGATGCAGGTTTCCCTGTGGAAGTTCCTGGTGTTCAACTAAATCGGATGTGCGGTTCAGGCCAGCAAGCCATCCACTTCGGTGCGCAAGCAATAGCAGCTGGAGACCTCGATGTAGTGATTGCTGGTGGAGTGGAGAATATGACACGTGTGCCAATTCTGAGTGATGGAAATGATGCCACCATTCCCGAAAGTGTTCATGATCGGTACAACATTGTTCATCAAGGTGTATCTGCTGAGTACATTGCAGAGAAACATGAGCTAAGTCGCGAGGCATTAGATGAATATGCGTATGAAAGTCATAGACGAGCGCTTGAGGCGATTAAAGAAGGTAGATTTACGAAAGAGATTGTCCCAATGAAAGGAGAATCGAAAGAAGGAGAGGCTGTGACGGTTTCAGAAGACGAGGGTCCAAGGAAGGATACGTCACTCGAAGCGTTGTCTCAGCTGAAGCCAGTATTCAAGGAACAAGGTGTCGTGACGGCTGGTAATGCAAGTCAAATGAGTGACGGGGCGTCGGCCGTACTACTAATGAGTCGGGAGAAAGCGGATGAATTTGGGGTGAGACCAAGAGCCAGAATCTTAAGTCGGGTTGTTGTTGGCTCTGATCCGACGATGATGCTAGACGGGGTCATTCCAGCCACACGTAAAGCGTTAGCTAAAGCAGGGCTTCAGCTGTCGGACATGGACCGGGTAGAAATTAATGAAGCCTTTGCTCCTGTCGTGCTCGCTTGGCAGAAGGAGCTCGGAGCTGACTTGAGCAAAGTAAATGTGAACGGCGGAGCCATTGCACTTGGTCACCCGCTCGGTGCAACAGGGGCAAAGCTTATGACCTCCTTGTTGCATGAGCTAGAACGAAGCAACGGTCAGTACGGATTGCTTACAGTTTGTATTGGTCATGGGATGTCAACAGCAGCTGTGATTGAACGGTTGTAGCATATGAGGACGTGATTACACGTCCTTTTTTGTGTTTGTAGTGAAACGGTGTCACAATCCTTCACGTTATTACAGAATATGGTCTTACAGAATGAGACGTACGTTAAACTAAACAATTTCGAGAATATGGGGGTGAACAAATGGGGTTGCTCATTGCACTATTAGGGATATTGTCTTCTGCTGGCTTTCTCTACTATATGGGGAAATCGGGAAAAACGTTTACTGACAGCGGTGGGGATGAATGATCGCAATCCATACATATATGGAAAGCCTGTTCTTAGAGCAGACTTTTTCTAATGGGATAGATGTTGAACATGGTAGAAATCTCATGCCGTTGACATGATTGGAACCGAGGTAGGACTAAAGGTTGGTTGGGATGAACGGCTACATCTCAACCTTTCCTAATAGATTTACATAGAGTTAACAAAGGGGTTAATGCTTAAGGCTTATAAAACGTATTACTTATGTACTGAACATGAAAATCGTTCAAGAGGTTCAGGACTTTCTCATCAAATTAGCCTTGTGGAATCATGTATAGTGCGCCATGAGTATATGGTGCTATGTTCCAATCTTGCTTGAGAAATTATGCTAGAGTTGATTATTTTTGGAATCATAAAGTGCATATTTGCATGAAGAAATGAGGAGGATGAGAGCATGGGTAAACGTACAAGTTGGAGGCAGAAGAGTGTTGTTACTCTGAGTCTAGTAGTCGGAGGATTGGTTGTACCATGGAGTCTATCAGACGTAGAGGCAACAGAAGCGGCTCCTTCTATTCACGATATACAGAGTGAGAGTCACCACTCTCCTTACGATGGGGAACAAGTAAGCGGCATAACAGGGATTGTCACGTATCTAACGTATGACGGGTTCTACATGCAGCATAAAGAAGAGAACTACGACGATAACCCTGCAACGTCAGAAGGAATTCATGTGAAGACATGGTCGGATGTGTCAGTAGGAGACGAAGTAACCGTCGATGGACAGGTAACAGAAGCGGTTCAAGACAACTTCGCTTGGTTCGATTTCTCAAATGATTTAAGTGTAACAAGTATTCTAGCTGATGAGGTGACGATTCAATCACAAGGACATGCTCTTCCAACTGCTGTGACACTGGGGGAAGAGGGTCGTACAATCCCTTCCCGTCACATCGACGATGATCAACTATCTAGCTTTGATGTTGAAGAGGATGCGATTGACTTCTATGAAAGCCTCGAGGGGATGAGAGTTTCTGCGCCGAATGCGAAAGTTGTGATGCCTCGAGCTGAATATACGTATTACGATGAGACGGCTGTTGTCGTGCCGAACGGAACTTCAACTATTGTGACGCCTGCGGGCGGAATTGCGATAGAGGGTGATCGTAATCCAGAACGAATCCTTGTTGATGATTACAGTCAGAACATGCGCCCTGTAAACGTTGGCAACACGTTCAAGGAAGCGATTACTGGAGTGATGGGGTATGAATTTAGCAACTTTAAGCTTATGACAGACGGTGTCCCAAATGTGAAGAAGAACACGTTCAAACCAGAGAAGACGTACTTAACCGGTTCAGAAGAAGAACTTACGGTAGCTTCCTATAATATAGAAAACTATTATAATGACGGTTCAGGTAAAACAAATGAGATTGCTAAGGACATCGTGAAGAACTTGCAGTCACCTGATATTGTCGGAGTTGTTGAGATGCAGGACGACAACGGCTCAGATTCAGGAGGCACAGATGCGACGGCAAATTATCAGGCACTCGTCAAAGCCATTGAGAAGAATGGTGGACCCTCCTACGCGTTTACTGACATTGCGCCACAGAACAACGAAGACGGCGGGCAGCCTGATGGAAATATTCGAGTTGGATACTTATACAACCCAGAACGTGTATCGTTAGTAGAGGGAGTGAAGGGAGATGCGACCACTGCGGTGGAAGTGCTTGACGATGGGGAGCTTAGCTTGAATCCAGGGCGAATCGACCCAACTCATGAGGCTTTCCAAGGTTCCCGTAAATCTTTGGCAGCGCAGTTCTCATTTGACGATGAGATTGTAACTGTCATCGCAAATCACTTTACATCCAAAGGGGGAGATGATGCGTTATTTGGCGCGATTCAACCTCCGCAGCGGCATAGTGAGGTGCAGCGCGTGAAGCAAGCATCTGTCGTCAATTACTTTGTCGATCAATTACTGAAAGAAGACAATGATGCCAACATCGTTGTGTTAGGGGATATGAACGACTTAGAGTTCTCTGACACACTTAACGCATTAGAAGGAAATGTACTTACGAACAAGATGGAGAGCATGTGGAAGAAACACCGCTACACGTATAACTATCAAGGGAATTCACAGGCACTCGACCATATCCTAGTAACGAATCACTTAGCGGATAATACGGTGTTTGACGTCGTTCATGTAAATGCAGACTTTACAGAGAAAGACGGACGCGTGAGTGACCACGACCCCGTGTTAGCGAAACTCTTTCTTGATGACTAGTCAATGTGCATAGAAGTTCGATTAGGAAGAGCTGACCATTATAAGGGTCGGCTCTTTCTATTTTGTAGCGTCTTTGTTTAGGATTGAGAGGAGAACGTGTAAGATAGAGAGAGATAAGGTCACACATTGTGTGGCTAACACGGTAGAGGAGGAAGTACGTAATTATGAATGCAACTGAAATGATACAAGCCATGAAGCAAATGGATAATGGAGAACGAATCAAATTTCTGGAATACGTATACCATGCTCATTTTAGCTCTAGCTCCGATGGCAATGAAAAATTAGCAAATCGTTATGCAATTGAGGAGTACATAGAGCGTGATTTAAATGAAGAGGAAAGAGAAATGGTAGAGCGAGCTTATGAGAATGGACGTGGGGACGGTTTTCATGAAGGGATGAGGAAGGCGCTTCAATCTTAACGGATGCGGTATTAGGTTTATATTAAATAAGAGTGGTGAATTACATGTCCAATAGCAAGCAGAACCGATTAATTAATGAGAAATCCCCCTATTTACAACAACATGCCCACAACCCAGTAGACTGGTATCCATGGGGAGAGGAAGCCTTTCAGAAGGCGAGAGAAGAGAACAAGCCGATCTTCTTAAGTATCGGGTATTCCACGTGTCATTGGTGTCACGTTATGGAACGAGAAACGTTTGAGGACGAGGGTATAGCTACGCTGTTAAATGAGTGGTTCGTCTCGATTAAAGTGGACCGGGAAGAACGGCCTGACATCGATTCCATATATATGACGGTGTGCCATATGATGAATGGGATGGGAGGTTGGCCGTTGAATCTATTCTTAACACCGAATCGTGTACCGTTCTATTCAGGTACGTACTTCCCGAAAGAGAGCCGACACAATCTACCTGGCTTTCGGGATGTCATCCTTCAGTTGTCTCAACAGTTTCACGCGAACCCTGAGAAGATTGAGCGTGTAGAGTCTAACGTACAGACTGCAGTGTCTCAAGCGTTCTCCGTACAGCAGACCGGCGATATTGAAGAAGGGATCTATCATCATAGTTACCACAATCTTATGAAGATGTTCGATGGGCAGCATGGTGGATTCGGCGCAGCGCCAAAGTTTCCAAGTCCTCATAATCTGTTGTTCTTGTTTAGATACCATGCGGAGGAGCCGTCCTCTCATGCACGCGTAATGGCAACGAGAACACTTGATGCGATGGCGGATGGCGGTCTTTACGACCATATAGGATATGGCTTCTCCCGATACTCCGTTGACGAGAAGTTTCTCGTCCCTCACTTTGAGAAGATGTTGTATGATAATGCCATGTTAGCGATGGCCTATACAGAAGGGTTTCAAGTGACAGGAAAGCATCGGTATAAACGAGTGGCAGAGGAGATTCTCACCTATGTGGTTCGAGACATGAGGCACCCTGAAGGCGGCTTCTACTCAGCGGAGGATGCAGATTCCGAAGGGGTAGAAGGCAAGTTCTATGTATGGACGCCGGCTGAGGTGATGCATGTTGTTGGGGAAGAGCTTGGCGAACTCTTCTGCCAAGCATACAATATCACCAAAGAAGGAAACTTTGAAGGAAAGAGCATTCCAAATACAATCAACGTTGATCTAAGTTCACTTGCAAAGAGGAATGAATTAACCGTTGAAGAAGTAATGGAAGACCTGGAACAAGCGCGAGCACTCCTGTTCCAAGCAAGAAAAGAACGGATAGCCCCGTTTAAGGATGATAAGATCCTGACATCATGGAACGGCTTAATGATTGCAGCTCTTGCTAAAGCTGGACGAGTGTACGACCGGAGTGATTTCATCCAACATGCCGAAGAAGCGGTATCCTTTATAGAAGAGAATCTCTACGAGAATGGGCGACTCATGCTTCGATACCGTGACGGGGAAGTGAAACATAAAGGAGTGTTGGAAGACTACGCCTACATGCTTTGGGGGTATATGGAGCTGTATGAAGCAACGCTTGAAACGTGTTATTTACGAAAGGCACGTGAACTGTCACTCACTATGTATGACTTGTTTTGGGACAACGAGCAGTCTGGATTCTTCCTCTATGGAGTTGACAGCGAAGAGCTCCTGGCACGACCTAAAGAGGCGGCGGATGGAGCCTTGCCCTCTGGAAACAGTGTCGCATCACTTCAGTTGTGGCGTCTAGCAAAGATTATCGGAGATTACGAGTTAGAAGAGAGAGTTTCTCTCCTACTCAATGCCTTTGTAGAAGACCTACACCAATATCCAGCTGGTCATGCGTATTTGATGCAAACGGTTCTCTCTACGCAACAAACCATGAAAGAAGTCGTTGTGCTAGTAGGTGAGAACAAGCAGGAGACAGAAGCCTTCTTACGAGATTTAAAGAGAACGTGGCTTCCAAACGTCACCTATCTTGTGATTCAAGAAGACGAACAACCAGAACACATCGCTCCTTTCACGAAAGACTACAAGAAAATCGATGGTAAGACCACAGTCTATGTATGCCAGAACTACAGCTGCCAACAACCAACCACAGACCTAAGGGACATAGGGACAGGTTACTTGTCCCAGTAAACCATAGAAAGCTGCCGAGTGAGGAATCTCGGCAGCTTTTTTAGCTGTTACTTCTTGAACAGCTTTGGATTTTCATTGCGTATGGATGCGACTTCACCACACTCGAAAGATCTTGCGGGACAAAGAACCTGTCCCTCCGTCCCGGTGAAATGGTACTTATGTCTATGCCACCTTTTTGGTTCTACACATACGATGGAGTATATGTGTAGAAATGAAAGGGTGTGTGTCAGATGCAATTTCCGCCAACTTCGGATTTCACCCCCCTTTTAATAGGGGGAGTTCCTTTATTTGATAACTTAAATGATGAAAATCCTAATTCGGTTGATATTGTTGGGAATAGTTCGTTTCCCGCTGGTTATATTGCATATGATGGTGAAAGTATTTATTTTCGGTTGAGGCTCCATGATGACCCTCGTCAAGGGCAAGGGTTTAGTAATTTCGCTTGGGGGATTCTCTTTAATACGAGTGGAGTCGCTGGCGAGTATGATTGGTTGATTAACGTCAATGGGTTAGATGAAACCGTCAATATTGTGAAGAACATTAATAAGGAATTCAATGAATGGAATGATCCTGCTGAAGGTGTCAACGGGGAACCTAGTTATGCACAAGGGATTACGAACTATGACATTGCTCGTGTCGTTGTAGCAGATTCAGCCATTGGCAGTCAGAACTACTTCTTAGATTGGTTTATCCCAGCGGATACGTTCTTCACTGTACTAGGAATTGATGAGAATTCAGTCGTTTCTAATGTTTATTTCACATCCGCCAATGCGAATAACTACAACAAAGACTCGTTGCAAACAAATGAAGGCTTTCAATTTATTGATGCGTTTACTGACCCAATTACAATCGGTGATACGGATGTAAGGGCAAGGTTAGTAACGGACAAAGTACTAACAGCTGGTCCTAGCAACATTTTACTAGGGGTAACGGAAACGTGGACGACAGAAGTTTCGGTTACAAATACCGGCAAATCAGAGGCTATCAATGTAACAGTGAATGACTTTTCAGGACTTGATAATGTTGACGACCTTGTAATTAGTTCTGTTACTAAAGGGGCTGCTGTCCTTGATAATGTAACGAATACGATCACTTGGACAGTAGGAAATCTTCTACCTGGAGAAACGGCGACCATGGTCGTAACGGTTACGGGTAGCTTTACCAGTATAGGGAGTACTACGCGTCCATTAGACGAAGCATTTGCGGAGGGGAACGATGATTTAACGGGTGTCTCTCTCGTATCGGAAGTAGTCCAGATTCCTGTGTCAGTTCAGCAAGCTGCCACTCTAAACGGAACCATAATCGACCAATCGAATGGGGAAACGGTGTCTGGTGCAACCGTTGAGCTGCGACAAGGTGTAACAATTATAGATAGCACAGTATCTCTAACGAATGGATTCTATAGCTTTGTAAATGTGGTGCCTGGAACGTATGATATCGATGTCTCAAATCCACCAGAGTATACATCTACTACTGTAAGTGTAAGCATTGGCTCGGGCCAATCGGTTACTGAAGATATTTTCATTAATCCTGTACCGAGTACGATTGATGGTACTGTCACGGACAATGCCTTAAATCCAATCGCAGGTGCGACTGTAACACTTGATAATAATTTGGGTGTACCCATTGCAACGACAACAACAAATGGGGCAGGGCAGTATAGTTTCACAGGAGTTGTGCCGGGTTCTTATGAAGTGGAAGTTATGGCATCTGGCTTTGGTTCCGATTTAAAGTCCGTGATCACTCAGCCAGGTCAAACGAGTACAGTAGATTTCACTCTTGAAGCTACCGCTGGGAGCATCGCAGGGGCAATTCTGGATAGTGATACTTCAACAGCTATTCCGAATGCTTCTGTAGAATTGTTAACGAATGATGCAATATTCCTCACAAGTACGACTGCTGATGGTAGTGGGAATTACACCTTTACCGATTTGTCCCCTGGGTCGTACATCGTAAGAGCACAAGCGGCGAATTATAGTGTGAACTCAGTAAGTTCTATCGTATTGGCTAGTCAAGTAACGAGTACAGATGTACCTCTTATGCCTTCTCCTGGTTCCATTTCAGGGACTGTAACTGATGAACAGACAGGAGTGGTGTTAGGTGGTGCCACTGTTCAAGTACTCGATTCGCTCGGAAATATCGTGGATGCCACCTTAACGAATGGATCAGGCGCCTATACGTTTAATAATTTAGCCACTGGAAGTTATACGCTCGTATTTACAGCGAATGGATACTCGAAACTCGTCATAGGATCAGTGGTCGAGGCGGGTCAGACAACGACGACAAATGTTTCATTGGAAGAAATTGCAGGTAGCTTACAAGGAACCGTCGAGGATAATACAGCCAATGCTATCGCTGGTGCGCTCGTAACGGTTTATGAGAATCAAATTCCAGTAGCCACCGCTCTAACCGATGAAAACGGAAATTATTTTATTCCGGATTTGGCAGGTGGAGCCTACAATGTTGTGATTACGGCCGACAACTATCAATCACAATCCCTTGGTACAACCATCGTTAGAGGGGAAACAACAATACTAAATGCGACACTACAAGATAGTCCTGGGACTTTAACTGGAAGTGTCTCGAGTAGTGGTTCGCCTTTAGCAGGAGCAACCATTGCCATTCAAAATCAGTCTGGAATCATCTCCACCACTTTCACAGATTCCAATGGACAGTATGTAATTGAGAATCTAGCTCCAGGCAGTTATTCCGTAGTTGCAAGCTTCTCCACTTATGAGACTCAAATTAACGGAGCTATTATTGAAGCCAATACCACCACGAATGTTGACTTCGATTTAGAGCAGACCCCAGGTGGGATTGCCGGAGAAGTACTAAATGCACAAACGGGAATCCCAATCATTGGTGCAAATGTAGAAGTGAGATTTATTGATTCAAGCGGTGCCATTGTTGCGACAGTCTTTACGGATGAAGATGGCATGTATCGAGCGAACGATTTAGCTCCTGGCTTTTATACGCTGGTCTATGGGGCTGAGGATTTTCAGACGGTTGCCATTACAACTGAAGTAGAAGCAGGCATAACGAAAATTGTAAATGCCTTATTAGAGCCAAACCCAGGAGCGGTGAATGGGACGATTATTAATTCAATTGATGAATCTCCATTGCCGGGCGCGCTTGTCACCATTGTCGACAGCAATGGATTTGTGGTTGATACCGTTACTACGGGTACGAATGGTGCTTTCAACATTAATGGGTTAGCTCCTGGAAGTTATACAATCACCGCCTCAATTGATGGGTTTCAGAACAATGTAACCGGCGTTACGGTAAGGTCAAATGAAATTACAGCGACAATCATTCCTTTGACTCCTGGCCCTGGAAGGATTGAAGGTACAGTTACCCCTTCTCTTTCTGGAACGTTAGTGAGATTATTTGACCAGAACGGGGTCTTTATCGCATCAACCATACCTGAGAATGGACTATTTAACTTTGACAACCTAGCACCTGGAACGTATACAGTCAGCGCAAGTGCAAATGAGTACACGACTGACACTGTTGGAGTAGAAGTTCTATCAAGTCAAACAAGTTTCGTCTCGTTAACCCTTGATCCCCTTCCTGCAACAGTGTCTGGAACCATTACGAGTAGCGGCGGCGCGCCTATAGCGAACGCCTTAGTCAAAATTGTGAATGATGCTGGAGTGACCCTTGGTTCTGCGTTCACGAATGAGTTAGGAGGCTACACGTTACCAAATATTCCAGCTGGTTCATTTACACTTGTAGCGGGTGCCGATGGATTTGCATCAAGCTCTGTTGGTGTCACAACTGCCCAAGGACAAGATTTGTCAGGGGTTAACGTTCAGTTGAGTGCAGCAACAGGTGGGATTAGTGGGCAGGTATCAAACCTTGTAACGGGAGACCCACTCGTTGGAGTAACCATTACTGTGCGAGACCCATCTACTCAAACGATTATTGCTACAACGACGACGGATGTATTCGGGGATTATCTGTTGACTTCAATCCCTCCAGGTTCACAAACCGTGTCTGCTTTCCTAGAAGGATTTGCCCGCCAACAATTAGGAGCATCCGTAGTAGCAGGGGAAACCACTTCTGCTGATTTCATCCTAGACCCAAACCCTGGTGAAGTCCAAGGGATTCTTGTGGACGGGAACGGGAATCCGCTCATGCTCTCCAATATGTTCGTTGAAGTCTATAATGAGCGAAAGGAATTCATTACGACGATTACAGTGAACGGTGACGGGACGTATAAGGTGCCTGGCCTTATACCTGGTACCTACTTCTTAACAGCATCTGCACCTGGATATAGTAGCTCAACGGTATCAGCTGTTGTAAATTCAAATACAGTGACTGCGGTGACTCATACACTGCAACTGAACCCAGCGACGTTAAACGTTGTTGTCTTGGATGATGAAACAGGGCAACCACAAGCAGGTGCAAGTGTGATAGTCGAGCACACCAATGGTATCCCAATCGATCAAGGAATCACGGATCAGAATGGCTTGATTCGCTTTACAGACCTAGCTGGAGGAGAGTATTTCATCACTGCTACGAAAGATGGATTCGGTACTACCTCTCAAGGATTGTTTCTTGGGAATGGGGATACGAGATCTATTACGTTGCGGTTGCCAACAGAAGTTGGTATTCTACAAGGATTTGTGACAGATGGAACTAGTGGAAATCCAATCCTTGATGCGACCGTCCAAGTATTCGATGAGAATGGTGTGCTCGTACTAGAGGGGGTGACGGATGAGAATGGACGTTATCGGTTCGAAGGGCTTGCTCCAGGTGAATACACCGTCATCACGTCAGCGGGCAATTTCAGTCCTGAATCAGCAGGAGCCTTTATTATAGCTGGAGAGACGTCAACCTTAAGTTTCGCGTTAACTCCAAATGCAGGTCGAATTGAAGGAACGGTGACGGATGCTACAACAGGAGATCCAGTTCAAGGAGCCACAATCATTATCCGTGAGGGTTCAGAGACAGGACCAATCATCTTTACAACCATTACAGATGAGAACGGATTCTATCAAAGTGGTGGTTTGGCGGAGAATGTATATGTGTTAGTAACAAGAGACCCAAATTACGGGAGTGAAACGGGAGTCGTGACTGTCGAGAGAAATCAAGTTACGACATTGAATTTCTCGTTAACTCCAAATCCAGGTAGAGTACAGGGGAGTGTAAGAAGTGCGAGTGCAGGGTTGCCGATTACGGGTGCCTTAATCAGAGTTACCAATCAAGATGGATTTATAATTGGTACGGTTCCGACAGATGAAAGTGGCTTCTACACGCTTGGCGGATTGGCGCCTGGAACTTACAGGATTACAGCAGGCGATCCAAACTTTCAAATCGCAAAAGCAACATTCTCCGTAGGTACGAACCAAACAGTTACTCGGAATTTTGCTCTACAAGGGGACCCTGCGACTATTACCGGCGCAGTCATCGATAATGAGAACAATGCACCACTTGTAGGGGCACTTGTTCAAGTATTTGATACGGAGACGGAATTATTGTTAGGGGAGGCACTAACGAACGAAGATGGGTTTTACGCAATATTTGGGCTCTCAACAGACACGATTCAAGTATTAATCAGTTTTCCTGGTTACGGTACCTTTCAAAGTACCTTCCCCACATCCGCAGGAAGTACAGCTGATGTAAGTGTGAGACTCTCCCAAACCCCAGCTACCATAAGAGGAAGAGTAACAGCGCAAGAGGGCGGTACTCCAATTGATGGTGTCACGGTCGTTCTTAAACTTGCAGGAGCCACAACGCCATATGCATTTGCAATCACGAACGAAGATGGAGACTATGAATTTACAGGATTAGCTCCAGGGAGTTATACAGTAACTTTCGTAGCAGTGGACTTCCAAAATGTTTCATTTGGTGTTGTTCTCGGCCCTAATGAAGTTAGGATTCTCAATGTTTCTTTGCAAAGAGGAGGACCGATTGGGTTAGTCCCAGAGTGTATTCGAACAAGAAAGGTGTACGATTGGGTTGTGACAGCTACACATCTAACCCGTACTTCCTATTTCCCAACTTGTTGTCAACAGGAGATTGACCGGTTGCTTAGTCTTGGCGAAACATTGGTCATACAGGCGGAAATTGAGGATGTTAAAGAACGAGTGGTAACAATCGAGAATGGGAACCCAGGTTGGATTAAGGTAACCTTCTTAATGGAAGTTACCATCAGAGTCATAAATGAGTTGACTGAAAATATAGTTTGTAAATTTAACACGCCATTACTCATAGCAGAAGAATTAGCGATTTGTATACCTGAACCATTCGATGTAAACAATGTAGACTTATCGATTCTAACATCGAAAGTGACGACAGAAGGAATTGTTTCCTCTCAATCGTACGAACTAACTGCCTTTATTTGCTTCGATGTAACAGTAACCTGTCAAGTAAACTTAGAAGTGCTTGGTGATTTCTGTAGTCCTAGAAGGGAAATTCCGATAGAGAAGCCACCATTAAAGTGTGTGGTTGGTCCAAATATCCTTCCACCTACTCAATGTAGTAACTTTATTGAAGACAGTGAATTTGACGACTTGCTATCGTTGATTAATGACCAAGATTAAACAACCAAGCTGCCGAGTGACGAATCTCGGCGGCTTTTTTTTGTTGTTACTTCTTGAGAGCTTTGGATTTTCAATGCGTATGGATGCGACCTCTCCACAATTCAGGCAGAAGGTAAAGAGTTTGGGACTACTAGTCAAAGACACCTTACTTTGTCTAATCGGCATATAGTCCGTCCCTTCACTGAATTGAGTTCCTACGCCACGATCTCCAGACTCATCTAAGTATGAAGCTTTAAGTAGGTGGCATGAAATGGAATTATTTTCTTTATGTGAAAGGGATTATGGAACCTCTTGTAGAAAAGAGTCGATTGGTGGTTTGTATTTAGAGTTGGAAGAGAGACAGGTAGGAGGGATAACGATGAAATTTGTAATGATTACCGGGCCACAAGCTGTAGGGAAGATGACGGTCGGCCAAGAGCTCGCAAAGCTAACGAATCTTTCCCTATTTCATAATCATATGACGATTGACCTTGTCGGACAGTTCTTCGACTATGATACACCTTCAGGGAAGCGGCTAGTCAATCTCTTTCGTCATGAAATCTTTGAAGAGATGGCGAGTAGTGATGAAGAGGGGATGATCTTTACGTATGTGTGGGCGTTTAACTTACAGGAAGACTGGGAGTATGTAGAACGGGTCACTCACCAGTTCGAATCGAAAGGAGCGACCGTTTACTATGTAGAGCTTGAAGCGAATCTAGATACACGCCTTCAGCGTAACAAAACGGAGAACCGCCTTCAGCACAAGCCATCGAAGCGGGATATCCAGTGGTCGGAGAATGAGATGAAGGACTCTATGAATGAGTATCGGTTAAATTCAATAGCGGGTGAAATCACCCACACCAATTACATAAGAATCGATAATACGAACCTTAGCGCGAGAGAAGTAGCAGAAAAGGTGAAGGATGCCTTTACTCTTTAGGGAGGAAGGAGCATTATTTTATGACAGACGTTGCTATTTTACTATTGCTTTACGTGTTCGCTTTGTTGTTGCTTAGTTATCCAGTCAACCTATTTCTCCGGTTGGGAGTAGGTATTTACTATGTGTTTACGCTCTATTCATTCAGCCAGGACTATCTAGCATTATCTGAAGAGCGGGATGCGTATGTTCAGAAGCATAGATATAACCATGACCATGACAATAAAGAAGACACATTGGCGCTAGAGCGACATTGGGATGAGCAGAGTAACTTAGTTGGGATGTATGAGGCACAAGTGAATGTCCCAATCTTCCTGTTTATTGTGTACGCCTACTACAGATGGTTCTCTTTCGTAGAGGAGCGAAGACATAAGATTTGGATTGCGGTTAGCATCCTTCCTGTTTTGCTCACGTACACAATTGCAGTGATATTCTTTGGAATGCAAGGCTATCAGCCATAAATAGTGAAGGAAGTGTGTAAAGAGATGATGGAATTGAAGAAAGCAATAAAGGTGTGTAGCCTGTTCTCTCTACTTCTCCTTATTGGATGCAGCACGGGCACAGGGAACGAAGCGTCAGAAGAAACGACAGCTGTTGAACAAACTGAGGAGCAGGTGGAAGCGGAAGAAGAAAACGAGCAAGAAGTGTCGCATGCGAGTGACAACAATTCAGAAGAAGGGCAGAAAGAGACGAAAGACGACCGTTCTCAAACTATTGAAGCTACAGAGGAAGATCCTCTAGCTAGCTATTCGGCTGAAGAGATTGAGTATGCTCGGGTGTGGTTGCAGCTAGGAGTTAACCAGAACTTAGACGAATTAACAGTCACAAAGATTAAGGAAGGAGAACCCTTGAATCCATATGACGATACGAGTGCCGTCTATCCTGAAGATGTAACAAACCTTGGTGGTCGGTTAATTGACGGTTCCGTGACGTACAGTGGAAACGGCAATGGAACCATCAACGTATATGATGTGCCCAAACGTTGGGAAAGCAGTTATCCTGAAGAACTGGGAGAAGACTTTATTAAAGAATTTACGAATGACATTATTGAGAATACCAAGCTTGTATCCATAGAACCAGGTAATCCTGAGAAGGTAATTGAACTCATTGGGAAAATGGAATACGCTCCTCGTAATGATGAATGATGCTCCAAGTCTCTAGCACAACGAATTCAATCGAAAAAAGCCCTAACACAAATGGTTAGGGCTTTTACTGTATTAAAGTGTCTGTTCCCCATTCACGCCGTTAATGGAGTAAGTCACAGTTAAGTTTGCGTTAATGGAGTGGGCAACGGAACAGTATTTATCTTTAGAAAGTTGCACAGCACGTACCACTTTGTCTTCAGGAAGTTCTCCTTCTAGAGCATAGTGGATATGAATGTCTGTAAATTTACGTGGATGCTCCTCAGCACGCTCACCTTTCATATCCATATGAAATCCGATTGGGTTAAGTCGCATTTTCTGGAGAATCTGGATAATATCGATTCCAGTACAGCTTGCTACAGCAGACATAAGCGCCTCTGTTGGGCGCGCTCCAGAGTTCTCACCGCCATCGCCTTCTCCTGCATCCAATCGGATTGTATGTCCAGAAGGTGCTGCCCCTTCAAATGCCATTTTCCCTTTCCAGTCTACTTTAAATTCCATCGTTTACGCTCCTTTACTTACTTATTCGTTATAGGTCTACAGTTATCTTTCGCAACTATAAGTATACTATGTAGGTTCAATACCTAGCTACGTATTTGCTCTAGCCGAAGTTTGTGGAAATGAATACATTCGGAAGGCAATGCATTCACATTCAAATAAATTCCAATTAGAGGGATTTGTGCTATAATGGGGTCGCATAAAGTAACAAGTCTATGATTCCTTCGCCCACCTTATGGATTAATTAACGATAATAGAAAGCTAGGAATTATAGGAGCGATCGTCCATGGTGTACCAAAGAATAGTGTGGGGAGGAGGGGGAATATGGTTTTTTGGATATGCATTGCCTTAATAGGAATCTTGACACCAATTAGCCAGGTATCTTCTGATAAGAAGCTAACTAACAGAGAAAAGAAGCGGTCGATTCTCGGGATCTTAGGAATTTCTGCTACCTTAACTGTTCTATTGTTAATCATTGAATACAGTTACCTTATAGCGGACATGATTCATTGAGTAGTTGCTTCTATAGGTCATATAGCAATCAACAGTTGTTAGTATACATAACGTCGAAGGAGCTTCCCGTTTTGGGAAGCTCTTTTTTGATACGTACATATGAGCATACCTGTTCAAGAAAGGCATTTTTATTGAATGCATCGTAAAGTCCTGTTACGATTTCTATGCTTATCAATCCAGAATGAAAAGGAGGGACAGGTGTATGAAGCAGTTATTCTTATATTTGTTCGGTATACTCATCTCGAGCCTTGGCATTGCGTTCTTCATTAAAGCGGATGTTGGGGTTGGCACGACAGACAGCGTCGCAGTAGGCTTGTCCTCCCACATTCCAATTAGTGTAGGGGTTGGAATGATGACAGTCCACGTAACGGTTATCCTATTAAATAGTATTCTAGGGAAGACGCTCCCATCCTTATTTGTCTTTATTCCAATTGTATTAAGAGGGGTCACGCTCGACTTGTGGAATTTCCTTCTTACAGACTTCCAGCTGGAGTCGCTCGTCTTAAGGTGGGGACTCTTATTCGTCGGAATTGCCTTCATGGGAATTGGCATTGGCTCGTACTTACACACGAACCTTCCTAAAATCCCTGTCGATGAACTGATGCAAACCTTGATGAAGAAAGATGGACTCTCCCTTAGAGTGAACCGCAATCTCTATGAGTTCTCCTTACTTGTCATCGGGTTCCTACTTGGAGGTCCAATTGGAATCGGTACGTTTGTCATCTCGTTCTTACTCGGCCCATCCATTCAGTTCTTCTATGAACAATGGAGCAACCTACTTTCGCCTAGCAATGGTGGACAATACGCAAGTACTTCCTAACGGTTGAAAAGTCAATTCGAATGAGAATTGGCTTTTTCTTTATGAAAAAAACGTGATGAACGGTGTGCATCCAGTAAACAGCATACGAATCACAAAAAAGCGCAATCTTAAAAAGGTTCGCGCTTTTTAAGATACAAAGATTGATTTGTTTCCTTTATTTTGAAATAATCAACGATAAGAATTCGTAACTTCCACAATAGGTGTCGCAAATCGACATGCTCTCTGAAGTGTTAGGATAGCGAAAAGGGGGAGACGAGCATGAAATTCAGAGAGTTTCACCGAAATATCAAGATTCGGATTGTGGAGACGTTCGTAAGTCGCTTTATTGGAAGTATGATCTTTCCATTTATGTCGATTTACTTGGCCGTGCATTTCGGTGCGACCGTGGCTGGGTTATTGCTGCTTATTAATGTAGGAATTGGGATTGGCATTAACTTTCTAGGGGGATACTTCGCAGATCAATTCGGGCGAAAGAAGGTGATGCTATGGGCAGAATTGCTACGATTCCTCGCATTCATGACGATGGCTCTATGTAATTCACCTTGGTACCAATCACCGAGTATTACGTTCGCAATGATGACAGTCAACAGTATTTGCTGGGGGTTAGCAGGACCGGCGAACCATGCGATGCTGATTGACGTTAGTTTGCCCTCTCAACGCAAAGTCATCTATTCCATTACATACTGGGTAAACAATCTATCCATTGCAGTGGGAGGAATCATAGGAGCTTTCTTGTTCAAAGACTACCTATTTGAACTGTTTATCGCCTTAAGTTTCTCAGCTTTATTTGTTGTCGTCATTGTGATGTTCTTCATTATAGAGAGTCACTTTCCTGAACGAACGAAGATGCAACCTGTCCAACACGTGAAGAAGTTACTTTCAAGCTACAAGAGTGTATTGAATGATCGTTTATTTGTGTTGTTCACAGTTGCCGGTGTACTCACGCTCTCAATGGAATTTCAGCTGACGAATTACATTGGAATTCGATTGAGTGAAGAAATGCCGACACAAACCTTTCTATTCTGGGAAGTGGATGGGGTGAAAACGATGGGATTCCTGCGCAGTGAGAACACCATTCTCGTAGCAATCCTCATGTTGTTCGCTGCACGGTTATCTAAATCATTCCAAGATCGGCCTCTCCTTGTTGGGTGTAGCTTCTTATTTACAATCGGATATGGAGCGCTAGCTTACTCCAATAACCTATGGGTGCTCGTCATCATGATGGCCATTCTCACAGTTGGAGAAGTATTGAAAGTCCCTGTGGAGCAGTCCTATATGGCATCGATACCACCTGAGCACGCACGTAGCACGTATATGGCGTTCAATGGCTTGAAATTCAATTTATCCATGCTCATTGCCTCGTTGACCGTAGCCGTTAGTTCGATTCTGCCAACGACAGTTATGGCTATCTTAATCCTATTGATTGGACTGACCGGAACATGGATCTATCACCTTATCACTCCTCAGCTTGATGTTCGTAAAAGGCTTGAGATGGAGATGGAAGAGGTTAGTGGGACACTCGAGTCTTAAATAGAGAAGAGGTAAGGAAGAATGGACAAGAAAGAGTCTCTTTATCCAGCAGGTATTGAGTGGGGATAACTAAATCGTTAATAAAACGGCTGAAGAAGGATTAAGACTCTTCAGTCGTTTTTATGTCATGGTAGAATAGAGGAAGTAGGATGAAAAATTTGTTAAAAGGGGGAGCTGTTATGAATCACATATTCTCAGTAGAAACGACCCAGCACAGCCAGATGATTGATATGACATCACAACTTAATCAGTGGATACAAGATGAGGGGGTAAGAGAAGGAATTCTGATTGTTACTTCCCTCCATACGACAGCTGGCATTACCGTTAATGAAAATGCAGACCCAGATGTAAAGACCGACATGCTCCGTCGATTTGACGAGTTGTACCCATGGGAGCATACGGAGGACCGACATATGGAAGGGAATACGGCGGCGCACATGAAGACAAGTACCGTTGGACATTCACAGACCATCATTATTCAGAATGGGGAGCTTGTTCTAGGCACGTGGCAAGGCGTGTATTTCTGTGAGTTTGATGGCCCTCGAAAGCGAAAGGTACAAGTGAAAGTTATAGAAGGATAGGTGGACGAACGTGGAGCAAATCCAGAAGATTATGGACGTGTTATCATTAGCAGAGAACTTGAAACAAGAAATGCGCCATAGCTGGTTGTCGAATGGAAGACAAGAGAGTGTCGCAGAGCATACATGGAGAATGTCGCTCATGGCCGTCTTGGTGCAACCTTATTTAGACAGGAAAGTAAACATGGAGAAACTGCTCAAGATGGTCATTATCCACGATTTGATTGAAGCAGAAGCAGGTGATGTACCTGCCTTTGATGCGATGAACGACACACAAATTAAAAGAGAGAAAGAAGAACGAGAGCTTGACGCAATTCTTTCCCTTAAACGTCGCCTCCCGTCTGAGTTAGGGGTGGAAATCTATGAATTATGGATGGAGTTTGAAGGCAAAGAAACGTATACAGCAAAGGTTGCAAATGCCCTCGATAAGCTAGAGGTCCAACTCCAACATAATGAAGCTGACATACATACATGGTTAGACATTGAGAAAGAAATGACCTTTCAAATGGGCAAGCATGTCGAATTCGATTCGTTTCTTAGTAAGATGAAAGACCAAATTGAACAAGATGGAGAACAGAAAATGCTCGCTGCAGGCGTAGAGTACCGTAAGTAGCGAATAGAAATGAGGAGAATTCATGGATTCAAGGAAGTTCTTATTGCTGATCATTTTGCTAATGCATGTTGCGACATTAGTCAACATTACTGTATTCGATTCGGAGTGGAATGGGTTATTAATGGCATGGAACACCATCCTCTTCATAGCCGCAATTGCACTAGTTGTCCCTCAGTTTCAAAGGAGTAGAGGATAATCTTTAAGCAATAACGCCTAGCAGGTAGCTGCTAGGCGTTTTCTCGTTCATGATTAAATCGGTATCCATGCCACACAGAACGACTACAATGAACGAAGTAAAGACTTAAATGCTGATAGCTTCTGCCTTAACGTACGGCAGGACACGGTTGTTCCAATAAATCGGAGGAGGATGACCTCTACCTTATCCTTTAGCCACATTGTATTTATTATCTTTATTAGAGACTAACAACCTATAAGATTAAGGGGACCTATGTACGGTTACTTGGCTTGGTTTCAAGGCTCATCCATCCCCCAGGGAACGAATTGAAATGAACGATAAGCTTGTACAAGGAAATTAAATACAAATATAGAAGCATATAATAGATATAGATTACTGAATAAAGGTTGTTTCTTTCTTCAAACAAATGGGCATATTCGTTGAAGATTGAAAGCACAAGAACCCACAAAAGAGAGGTAGAATAATGGGCCTATTGCTTTGGATAACTATTGGCTTCATCGCCACCGGATTCGTTGTTCTTATTCGCACGAGAAAAGGGGTGGAGAATAAGGTTGCTTACATCAAGGCAAATATGGAAGGCGAGGAAAGTTTAAATAAAGCTAACTCCATAATCTGGTGGATAGGGTGTACCACAGCTTGGGGGTTAGTGAGTATGTTTCTTGTGGTGTGGTGTTTTCATAGTTACTAACGGGAACTGTAGATTTCGAATGTATGTAAACAAGCGGTGTGAAGTTAAGTTACATAGAAGATAATTAATCTTAAACTTCAACAATGAAAAGAAAAAAGACAGGTTCCTTGTCCCATTGGGACGAGGAACCTGTCCCTCTGTCTTTAGTAATATGGAGAAATCATAATGTACACAAGTACACCTGTAATACTTACATACAGCCATAGTGGCATTGTCCAGCGAGCAATCTTGCGGTGCTTGTCGACTTTCATTGCAAGTCCGCGGAACAAGCTGATCAGCGCAAGAGGCACAATGACAATTGCCAGAATGATATGCGTGATTAAGATAAAGTAGTAAATATATTGTAGAATTCCTTCACCACCGTACGATGTGGAAGGAGCCATCGCGTGATACGACAAGTACGTCACGAGGAAGAGCGCCGTCGTTGAGAACGCTGCAAAGATGAAGCGTTTATGCCACTTCACATTCTTTCGTAGAATCATAAATAACGCTGCGAACAAGAAGACGGTCGTAAATGAGTTAAAGATGGCATTCAGTAATGGTAGTATCGTCAAATCAAAACTAGTATCGCTATTGATCTCAGGCATGAAGAAGAGAATCGTAACAATCAGATTGATCGCAATGGATAACCCAATGACCCATGGTACATAGTTAAATTCTTTCTCTCTTTGTATATCCAAAGTAAGTCAACCTTTCTATGAGTATAATGGTACAAGAGTAGTATAACGAAAATATAAGCAAAATTCACCCTCTAACGCGCGGGAAAAGGTGACGGTATTGTTAACATTTTAGATTTTTGAGGGGATAGTAGAAGGGGAATACTTGATGAGTAAAGAAAGTCAATAGCAACAGGAAACAAAAGATGTCCATTTTCGAGTAAAAATAAAAAGCTTGCAAAGTCAGCTTTACAAGCATTTGAGGGTAAACCACAAGTTTCAAGATAATGGTTTACCTTTGTATCTAAGCCACGGTGCTACAGTAGAACTTTCGGAAAGAAAGCTTAAATTACTGGAAAAATTGTTGTTGTAAAATGAAATGTGATAAGGAGGTAAGTGTTTATGGACGAAAAAGATATTATGCTTCTGAAAGAGTTACTTTATCATACAAACAAGGATATTGTAGTAAAACAGTTAATGAATATAGATAACCCTTTATTCCTCCATTTCTTTTCTGCAAATTATAATTGGAACAATGGATTTGAGGTGCCAACAGTCATTCTACATAAAGAGATATGTGATTTAGGGACAGGATTACTGATGTTTCATTATGCAGATGGCTTCCGTCTGTTAGAAGGAATAGATGAAGATTCAAGTTCTACATCAGAAGATTGGGAAGTTTTTTTGAGGAAGACTTACTATAAACTATTAAACCTTGACTTTAAATCACAAGACATATCCTTTGACCCTGGATTAACACAAATACAAAAGTATAAGTTAAAAAAGAATAATCCAAACCTTCCTGACGTTTTAATTAGCGAGTCACCAGGTGAGAAAATTGATATGCCTAAAATATAACAGATATGCTTTACAAAGCGTATTGGTTAAAGAAAAAATAGGTAGGGGATACAGATGAAATATTATAAGCTAAGCTTAGAAGTTTTAGGTGAAAATGATATAGTTGTCATAATAAGGATGATTTAGGTATTCAACAATATAAATTTAAAACTGGGCAGACTTTTAATAAAAGGGATGGTTTGTGGTATCTAGAAGATTGAAAACTATTATGGAGACCTTATTGAGATCCAAAAAATTATAGATGAATTTAATAAGATAAATAAAAAGGGGTGATTTCGGGTGGATAAATTATCTTTTTTAAAACAATATAGAAAAAGTATAGAGGTTGTGTCTAACAGAGACTTACTCAATATTGAAAAGGAAAATATGCCTGCAAAATGGATAGAGATATTTAAAGAAACAGATAAAACTAGAAAGAAAGATAAATTAATAGCTTTATGGAATAGTGTATGTGAAAAAGAATTGAGTAATACTATATCATACTTGAAAGAAAATTTATTAGAATTTGAATTAATTGTAGATAATGGACAATATGCAGTACTATACAGCGTAAAGAGTGAAAATGACGAAATACTTTATTATGAAGGTGGTATACCGACTAATTCTATTTCAGAAATGCAACAAGATTGGTCAAATGTTCCAGAATCTATAAAGGAGTTCTATGAGAAGTTACATAATGGTTTTTATTATCTGCCAAGTAGAGCTATGGGACTTGTACCAGTAGAACGCATTACTCATTTTGAAGATCATGAATGGGGAATACTTGAAGAATTAGATGGACCATTAGGAGTTAATATGGCTACAACATATGGTTACTTTGAAAATGACATGGGAGGATATGTTGCTATAGATTTAAACAACTGTATAGGTGATGTAGCGACATTGTGGTTTACCAATGATAAGCCTGAATATAATGTGGATTTTTGGGATATTGTAGATGAATGGATTGTAATAGGGCTTCAAGACCAGTCTTAGGTGATATAGTTTGTCATTATAAGGATGATTTATAAAGTAATGCATTAACAGGTATGGAATTTTACGAAATGAAAGCTATCTAAATTTTTGAATGATAATTTTTCACTAGAATATATTCGAATATCTAGACTCCATGAAGGTAATACCGTCATGGAGCTTTATATATATAGGAATGATAAGAGAAAAGTACGAGAAATGGTCGATTTTACATGTTACATGTTATCGGGACTTACTTGCAAACCCCAATCAGAATTTGACAGGGTGGGCCTACGCGCCAAGATAATAATATTGTGGAGGTATAGAAATGCAATTTAAGGATGGATCATTCATTTACCCCTTGCCTGACGATACTCCGCTTTCTGAAAAGGAAGGTAAGTGGAGAATAAAATTACCAGAGACGTATAAAGAATTTATAAAAAAATATAATGGTGGTACTCCTATAAAGGATAGTTTTAAGGGTAATAACCATTATTATACGATTAATAGGTTTTTATGTATTTTAAAAGCAACTGGGGAAAGAGATGATGAGTATTACGATATAGGAGTAGTTAGAACACAATTAGACGAAAGAATTGTATTTGATGAGAACTTAGTAGGTACTGAACTGCTACCAATAGCTGTTTTGTTTGCAGGTGACTTTGTTTGCTTAGACTATCGTAACAATGTTGAAGAGCCTGTTGTATGCGTTTGGAATCATGAAGAGTCTTCAGATTTCAATCCTGAAACCTATATTATAAGTAATAGCTTTGAAGAATTTCTAAATATGTTAACAGAATAGATACTTGTTGGAAGTAACTAAACCTTCGAACGAAGTAAGGAGATTACTAAATGAGAATAAAAGATGAAACTTTTGGTGAACTTCAGTACGAATTTGGATGGTCAAGAACCATTACTTTGAACTTCTTCGGAGACACAACTGAGATGGATTTGATGATAGATGGTGAGGAAGAAGGAGAATTTGATGAAGGGCAGTACATAGCATACAAAGCACTAATGAATAGTTGGGAAGCCATACAACACTCTGTATTGACAGCTATCTTGAGCTATTATAAGCGAAAAAGAATCGAATTAGGCTATGATAAAAGCCTTAATGAAAAATATCCATTAGTCGAAACAACTCATGAATTACTTGAAATGATAAGTTTAGAAGGTCTTGTTGTTCCGTATGCGGATATCTTCGAAGCTCGACATATAGGACTTACTTTAAACTGTAGTTGGGACAATGAAAATGGAATAGGAATTCGGTTGTTAAATGAAGAGGTATCAGAAGTTGGATATCAGGATGTTGCTATATAGATTGTGCTTTTCGAGATTAGATTTTTATTTAGGTAAGATGCTTAATGCATTTAGTGGATACCAACGCAACTCATAAGCTGCTTATAATAGTCTAGATTGAGTTCCGATATATGAATGAAGTTTCTCATCGCCGTTCACGGCATAATAGAAGTGGTCATCCTGAACGAGGAAGCCTTGTTCCTTCATCTATTCCTTCGTATGTTCCCCACCCTAACCCTATCCATCAGGCATCACAGGACTAAATTTAATAAATGGAGAACCGATTATTGGAATGATAGATCAAATGGTTATTTTTACGAAGGGGGAGCAAAGAATGAGTATTAATACATATCAAAAAGCTAAAGAATTAATAAGTAGTGAGGGTGCACTAGCAGACTTTGTTGGTGGCTGTTCAGAAGAGTTAATAAGATTAGCTGAAAGAAAATTAAATCTGTCTTTCTCACCTATCTATAAAAATTACTTACGTTCGTTTGGTGCAGGTAATTTTGGCTCACAAGAAGTTTATGGGATAATCGATAAAAATTTTGTTAATTCATCTGTTCCAGACGCAATTTGGTTTACTCTATCTGAGAGAGAAG
Organism: Pontibacillus halophilus JSM 076056 = DSM 19796; assembly: GCF_000425205.1. Taxonomy (GTDB): domain Bacteria; phylum Bacillota; class Bacilli; order Bacillales; family BH030062; genus Pontibacillus_A; species Pontibacillus_A halophilus. Next base: position 35,496 of record NZ_AULI01000025.1, read on the forward strand.
AGATAGATTTACCAGATACTTTATTAGTTATATACGATACGGGGAGCGACGAGCTTTATTGTTTAGATTTCAACCAAATAGAAGCCTCAGGAGAACCAAAAGTAGTGTCTTTTATCCCTGGTGTGAACATAGGTGACCAAACCTATGAAGTAATAGCTGATGACTTTGGTGATTATCTATTAGATTTAGTAGAACGAGAATTGTAATGCAAAGTGAGTTGAACTAATGGAATCGATACTAGTTTTTGTGATATCAAGTCTTATAGCAGGATTTGTAGGTGAACACCAACGGCAAGTTAAGTGTTTAATGGATAGGCTACACTAAATTGGACATGTAAATTAAGGTCAGGTAAACTTATCTCAATTCAAATAGCGAGGAGCACTGACCATGACTAAGAGGTCC
>NZ_AULI01000026.1 GCF_000425205.1 Pontibacillus halophilus JSM 076056 = DSM 19796
TGACTTAAATAACGTTCAAGTCTTTCACACGGATCGTGGTAGTGAATTTAGAAATAAGCTCATTGATGAAGCCTTAGCAGCCTTTGACATTAAGCGTTCCCTAAGCTTAAAAGGGATGCCTTACGACAATGCGGTAGCCGAAGCGACCTTCAAATGTATTAAAGTAGAGTTCGTCAAAAAAGCTGCCTTCGAGAGTGAAGAGAGCCTAAGTCTTGAATTATTTGACTACGTCAACTGGTTCAATCGGATACGAACCCACAGTACCCTCGGTTACCTAAGTCCAATAGAATTCAAATCGAAGCACCTTAATTAAACTGTCTAGTTTAGTGTTGACATTCCATTTTTTCATCATCCTTAGTAAGGTTAAGCAAATAATACCTACGACTAGCGCCACAATTCCCATAATAATAAATGGTCCAGCTACTTCCCACATAGTTGACCAACTAAATATTTCATGGTCCATAAGTCACCTCCATATATAACTATCGTCCTTTTATAAAAAAATGTTAACAAAAACTGTATATATTCGATATAAATAAAGAGTCCTTAGATAGAGGTGAATTTGCCAGATCAACCAAGGCATATCCTATTAACATTACCTTAATCTATAAACCACCAAAATGGTATAATTAGTAAACTTAAGAGTTTTCATACATATGCAAGAGTTAGGTTAAAGCAATTAAGCAAGGCAGATCAGTCAGCTAGGACGAAAGTTAGTGAATTACATAAGGGGTGTAAAAATGACAACTAAAGTTAAATATCTTTCCACGACTGCACTATCAAAAGATATGGGGATACCGGTGAAGAAGATGTTTCCTTTGCTTTTAGAGAAAGGATTTATTGAAAGAAGAGAGGATAATTGGGTTCTGACCAAAAAAGGTGAAAACAACGGGGGGATCATGAAGAAGCACCCTAAGGCGGGGGCTTATATTGCTTGGAGTGAAGAGATTAAGAATTTACTTGCTCAAGAAGACACTAGTGAAAGCAAGCTTTGGAGTGCAACTGCTATTAGTAAAGAGTTTGGGATTTCGAAATTTAGAATAAATCCTATACTTTCTGAGTTGGGGCTTGTGCAAAAGAGTATTAAAGGTTGGGTGCTTACTAAACTAGGTGAGAGTGTTGGAGGCAAACAGTTTGCCCATCATATGACGGGTGTTCCTTTTGTGTGTTGGGATGAATCATTACTAAAGAACAAGAGATTCTTAGAAACAATCAATCAGCTGCAAGGGGTTGGATCAGAAGAGGAGGGGACTGAAGAAGTAGAAGAGAATACGAAAGGGTTTAGAGAGAAATTCCAAGCAAAGCACAGAACAGCTGATGGACATTATGTACGTTCGAAGGCAGAGATGCTGATAGATAACTGGCTTTACATGTCCGAGATTGCACATGCATATGAAAGGAAACTACCTGTTGAGGAAGAGCTCTACTGTGACTTTTATTTGCCGGTCGGAAAGGTATACATCGAGTATTGGGGATTAGAAAATGACCCAAGGTATGTCGAACGCAAAAGAGAGAAACTAAGAATCTACGAAAAATATGGGTTCAGACTAATTGAGTTAGAAGACCGAGATATACAGAACTTAGATGATATTCTTCCTAAAAAGCTATTAAAGTTTGGGATACAAAGTTATTAATACGTTTTATGTAAGAGGAATTTAATCTTATTTACTATCTTTATAATTCCTACAGACAATTGTGCATCGTGAAAGCATGTGTGCCTACACTATTACAATGGTTAATATTTAAACAAATAAGGCTTCTTTAAGGGTGATAAGTCTTAAGGAAGCCTTTTTTTGTAATCATTATGAAAGCAATATGTTCCTGAATGACGCCCATTGTCGTCAATTCCAGAAATACAATGATAGACAAACCAACTTAAAAAGACCCCAGCTATCAGGAGCCTTCAATCGGTATTTCGATCGTTTTTGCTTTCGCTTGGGATGTTTTATCTTCATCAAATACGTCGCTCGTTCTTACTGTAATCGTGGAAAGCTTTTCAATTTCTGTGTCATTAAGCACAAAGCCCATTTGGCCGCTACGTTCTTCGTTACCTTCGTACACCCCGTAGAGTTCTTCAAGGTAGAAATCTCCCTCAAAGTCTTTCTTCTCACCAGCATTTGTTTCAAGCACGGATACAGGAGCAAAGTCTACTGGCTCATCTGATGTGTTCTCAACTGTTACGTGTAACTTTACATAGTTGAAGTTCGTTTCATTATCTGAATAGGGATGGAAGAAATCGATCAAGTCCATCGATGGTGAGTAGTTTAAGACTTTAACGTCAGAGATGGTAAGTTCAACGTCGCCAATTTGAGTCGTTTCATTATAGGTCGAGCGTGCTTCTAGTGTAGCAGAACCATCCTCATCTTTATGGTAATCGCCAACCTCCGTTAATGAGCTGGTGTCTGGAGCTTGAGGATTATCAGTTGCTTTGGTTGGTTGTTCATCGTTTTTCTTTGAATCACGCTGCTCTTTATCTTCTTCTTTTGTTTTAGTTTGGGAAGCATTCTCTTGGCTATCTGATTCTTGCTCCGCATCGTCCGCACAGCCAGCAAGCATCAGGGATGCTGCTAGAAAGATTCCAATAACATAATTCATAGGGTAGGGCCTCCTGCTTATACAATTCCCGCTGCTAAATAGCAGCGGGAACTCTTCTCATAGTATATCCTTACTTAGTCGTCTTCACGCTCGTCATCGTCTTCATCATGTTCGTCTTCGTTTTCTTCATCATCATCGTCCTCTTGTTTGATGAGAAGGTCGTTAACCATTTGGCCCGTTTCTGTGTTGTCGTGCAGGCCGATGAAGTTCTCAGATCCAGGGCCATACGCATAAACGTTTACGTCTTCCCCTGTGTGTCCGCCTGTTGTCCAGCCTGTACCAGAGCGTAGGTCAAAGATCTTCTCAATTGCATTGTCAATTTCAGTTGTTTTGTCTTTTTCAGCTTGTTTGGCTTCTTTAACCCAGTTGATTTCTTCTTCAGTAAGCTCAAGGTCAATATACTTGTTCAGTGTTTCCTCAACGTCAGCACCTTCAGCGATTTGTTCAGCCATGAAGTCAGGCGTACGCTTCGCGGCCTTCAGTGGAGCTGGGTCCCATTTGTATTCACCGTCGCGTCCCATTGCAAAGCCACCAGTTGAGTGGTCAGCTGTCGTAACGACAAGCGTGTGCTTGTCTTTCTTAGCGAATTCAATGGCTTCTTTATAGGCTTGTTCGAAATCTTGCATTTCGCTCATCGCTGCAACTACGTCGTTATCGTGACCAGCCCAGTCGATTTGGCTTCCTTCAACCATTAGGAAGAAGCCGTCTTCGTCTTTGCTTAGTCGATCAAGAGCAGTTGTTGTCATGTCAGCTAAAGAAGGTGTGTCCTCGTCACGGTCGATCATCTTGTCCATTCCTTTCTCACCGAATAGGCCAAGAATCTGTTCGTTGTCGTCGTTCATAAGGTCTTCTTTATTCGTTACATAGCTGTAACCAGCTTCCTCAAATTCACCAGCAAGGTCACGGTCTTCACGTTCGAAGTACTTCGTTCCGCCACCAAGAATGACGTCTACTTTGCGCTCGCCATTAATCGTTTCGTCGAAATAATCATCAGCAATTGCATTGTAGTTGTGACGAGACTCATCGTGTGCACCGAATGAGGCTGGAGTTGCGTGGTTCACTTGAGATGTGGAGACAAGTCCTGTAGCTTTTTCTTCTTTCTTCGCACGCTCAAGTACCGTTTCAACTTCTTGTTTCTCCATATCAACAGAGATTGCACCGTTGTAGGTCTTGATACCAGCAGCCATAGAAGTACCTGCAGCTGCAGAGTCTGTTACGCTTTCTTCATGATCCCATGAATAAGTCTGCTGCTGTCCAAGTAGTTGCTTATCAAATGCTACTTCCTCCATGTAAGGAGTTGATTTATCATCCATAAAAGAACGGTAAGCTGTGTTATACACAGGCCCCATGCCGTCACCAATTAAGAAGATCACGTTCTTAATTTCATCATTCCCTTTGATGCCTTTATGCGATTTCGCCTCAGTTTCAGGTGCGCCACCAGCGAAAGAGCTGATTGCTAATGTAGAAACAACCGCGAATGGGATTACTTTTTTCTTTATGTTTTTGAAGTTCATCTTTAAATTCCTCCAGTGTATCAATTTCTCTCACAACGCGTACTTTACTAGACAGGTATTAATTTCCTATTAATAGATTATTACGGATTTGTTAAGGTTTATAGGCTAAATGTTATAGTGAAAAAATAACTAAGTATAATGAACTAACTATAGCTATGAGGTATTTCCTATAAATATAGGAATAAAATTCCTGTATCCGCTGAAATCAAAATAAAGGCTGTAAAAAGGTGGGCTTTATAAAAAACGAGCAACAATAGGGTAACGCCATTCTATTCCCGGTAAGAGTAACCTTGTACGTCATGCTGCTAACAATACATAACCAGTAACGTGAAAAGTACAGTGAGGCTGTAGCAAGCGAACGAATAGGTGGAGGATATAGATATTCTGGAAGGTACCATGATTCTGGAGGTCAATATACAGGTCTATTCTATCCAACAAGAAATGGTATGATTCATTATAGAGGTAAAAGCGAACATCACGTACCAACTCGGTTGTTAAGGCTCTTAATAGAGAAATAAAGTGACGGGTGTGTGTCTTTCTATAGTGGTTTACGGACTATGGATAGGAAGAGTGTACGAGAAGGCCGTCGTGGTTAAGAAAGGAAGTGAATTCATGCATTCCAAAGCGGTTATGGAGGTCATGAATCTTACCAAGAAAGTAGGAAGAACCAACATTATTGATGATGTTTCTTTTCATTTAAATGAAGGAGAAATTAAAGGGTTATTAGGACCAAATGGGTCTGGGAAGACGTCGCTCTTAAGGCTGCTAGTGGGTTTATGGAAGCCAACTAGTGGTGAGATTATGATCGATCAGTATAACATTCAGACTGATTTCGAGAATGCAATTTCTAAGGTTGGATCATTGATTGAAAATCCGGAGTTCTATGATTATTTATCAGGTTACGATAACTTAATGCAAGTGCACCGTCTTCAATCAGATTCAGGAAGAAGTAGGGTGGAAGAAGTAATCGAGATACTTGAGATGGAGAGCTATATTTATGATCGTGTAGCCTCCTATTCACTAGGTATGCGTCAAAGGCTTGGTTTAGCAATCGCATATTTAAGTAACCCCAAAATCTTATTACTTGATGAGCCAACGAATGGATTAGACCCAGAAGGCATTCAGAATCTTCGTGACTATTTAAATAAACTTAAGGACGAAGGGGTGTCCATTCTGATATCCAGTCATTTATTAGCTGAAATTGAGATGATTTGTGACAGGATTATCATTCTAGATAACGGGAGGATTGTGTCAGAGGGAGCTTTAGAGGAGTATCGTGGTCATTCATCTGAGCAAGGTCGATATTTCTTTAAGGTAATGGAAATGGAAAGATTCGAACCTCTACTCAAGGAACAAGAAAGGTCTGGATTCATAGATGAAACACTAGATCATGGCTTCTTCATGACGGGAACAGAGCGTGAAGTGGCATCTATGAATCGCTTCCTAGTTGACCAAGGGATGAGCGTAGTAGGAATAGAGAAATCTCAAGCGACTCTTGAGGACGCTTTTCTATCCCATTTAAGGAGAGAACAATGACACCATTTAACAAGCTTGTGCTAAATGAGCACATCAAACAATTTAAACGGGGAAGAGGAATTGTCCTACTTGGTGTCATTTTCTTTCTGAATTTAGCTGTCGCCATTGGTTTGAAGTTTACGTTATCAGATACTAACTTTACGTTTTGGGATTATTTAAATGTTAGTACGTACTTAATTTATATGCTCAATTTCCTAACGGTCATTATTGCTGGTGATATCGTTTCAGGTGAATTCTCACAAGGTACAGTTAAATCTCTACTAACAAGACCCATTAGTCGATTTAAGATTCTTAAGGCTAAATATGCAACCGTCTTGTTATCGGTGGGATATGTGATAGGTCTACATCTCCTACTGGCATTTTGTTTCGGGCTTCTATTCTTTTATTCAACTGTATTGGAAATGAATGACGGGGTTCTGTTAAATGTCTTACTAAAGTATATCTTTGGTGCAGTCGAAATGATGGTCTATGCGAGTTTTACAATGCTGCTCTCCATCGTAACGAGGAGAACTCTATTCTCTGTCTCCTTTTCAATGTTCTTTCTCTTGGCTATTAAACTATTCTTAGTAGCTATGAGTGAACTCAACATTGTTCAATTTAAGTATTTGCTATTTGCCAACACGAATCTATCGCAATACTACTTTGGAAGTCCTCTATTTCCAGGAATGACGCTTACCTTTTCAATTTCTGTCATCCTTATTCACATGATTCTATTTATTGTTATATCAGTCTTATCCTTTGTAAGAAAGGATGTATAAACGAAAGCGAGTAAAGGATTGATCTTTGGTATGAAAATGTTCATGAACTGAAACTGGGGGATGAGAATTGAAGAAAGTAGTGAAACGAATAGCAGTGATGATAGGGATTTTAGTGATCTTTATCTTTATTAACAATGGCGCTTATTTCTCTAAAGAGCCTACAGGAGACCCGCTTCTATTAGCTCATGTAGGTATGTCTCAGACGTACCCAATGGATAACATTCAGAATGACACCTGTACGGCTGAACGAATATACAAGCCAGAACATCCATACATCGGAAACACGATTCCTTCCATGGATGCTGCTTTCAAAGAAGGGGCGGATATTGTAGAGTTTGATATCCACCCAACAACAGATGGGAAGTTTGCCATCTTTCATGATTGGACATTGGATTGTAGAACCAACGGCCACGGTGTAACAAGAAACCATAGCTTAGAAGAGTTAAAGAAGTTAGACGTAGGGTATGGATACACAGCAGATGGCGGGAACACGTATCCATTCCGAGGTAAGGGTGTAGGAATGATGCCCTCCCTAGATGAGGTGCTCACTCAGTTTCCAGACAAAAGCTTCCTGATTAATATCAAGAGTAATGACCCGGAAGAAGGTGAGCAACTAGCACAGTACCTCTCAACGTATTCTGAAGAACGATTAACTCAACTCTCTGTTTATGGAGGAGATGCTCCTATCGATGTGTTGAAAGAAGAGCTACCTAGTTTACGAACGATGTCGATGGAAACATTGAAGCGTTGTTTAGTTTCTTATGAATCGATTGGTTGGACAGGTTATGTTCCATCTAGTTGTAAGAACACACAGCTTCACATCCCAGAGAAATATGCTCCATGGCTATGGGGATACCCTGTGACATTCTTAAATCGAATGGAGTCGGTGAATACCAAGGTCGTTCTTGTTGCAGGAGACGGGGGCTGGTCTGAAGGTTTCGATGATAGGGAGGATGTTAAGCGTATTCCAAGTGATTACGACGGTATCATATGGACGAACCGAGTTGACCGTATTGAAGAGGTTGTGTCGGAATGAATGGAACAAGGATGACGGAAGTGGAGTCTTAACCGAGCAGGTCAGGTGACAAGCCATACACTTTAGGGGGCTATTCTTATGAAGATCTACCAAGCTAAGGATGAAGATATTCGTCTTACCATGCTTGATTCCTTCCAAAGATATCAAAAGACTGAACGGGTTTATGTGGAATGTAACGGTGAGATTCTTGAGAAATATGATCGTTTCGAAGACACATGGTCCATCAGCCGCAAACGAGAGGTGGTTCGACATTTCTCTGAAGTGATTGCGAATGGTGGATTGATTCTATTAGTCGAGCGCAACCACCAAATTATCGGTTTCGCCGTAATTGAGGGGGTAGAGTTTGGAGAAACAGCTGTTTATCGTGAGTTATCGTATATTCATATCGATCGAAGACACCGTGGCAAAGGGATAGGGAAGGCGCTCTTCGAAATGGTCCGGAAAGCCGCTAAAGATATCGGAGCAGCGAAGCTTTACATAGGTGCTCATCCCTCCGTAGAAACTCAACATTTCTATACTAGAATGGGATGTACCCTTGCTAAAGAAATTAACCAGGCAATCTACGAAAGAGAACCAAGGGATTTGCGGCTTGAGATAAGCGTATACAGTTAAGCTGAAGTTCACCATGAACTTGAATAGAATCGTTTAAAAGGCTATTCCTTTAATGAGAAGGGTAGTCTTTTTTATTTTCTATAAAGATTTTATTAAAGGCTATGGAATATTTCTGTGTTTTCTTAAATTTAAGTACTACGTGCATTAGTAGCTTCGCGAAATTGTTAGATTATACCAAGAGATTAAAATAATTTAGGAATCATGTGTGAAAAATTATATGAACTTACTATAGCTCCTTACAGACTCTATGGAGTATCTCACCCCTCTCCCAATAGGGGGAATCTTGTGAAGTCAGTTATACACATCATCCTTTTATTTCCACTAAAGAGCTTTATAATAATCTTCCTGTTTAATTTATTAACCAAAATATACCTTTATATTTTAAAATTATGCATTTTTGCATAATTTATACTTGTTGTTTGTATATTAATGGATTAAAGTAAGGTTGGATTATATAATCCATTTTACTCAGGAGGTAGTGCAAAATGTTTAATTTACGTGATTTTAGACAAGATGTATTAAAGATAACACAGGCTGAATTTGCTAATTTAATAGGAGTACGACAAGATAATGTATCTCGGATGGAAAAAAACCCTGAGACTATAGACTTAAGTATGTTGATGAATATTGCAAATGCTACAGGGCAATCTCTTGATCAATTGGTTGGTTATAAAAAAGATGTGCCACAAGCGCTTGAAGTTGAAAATGTTTGGAAAGAGAATGAAAATATGAAACACGTTCTTCTTGATTACCTAGAAAACAATATCGAACATTTACCATTAGAGACTGAGTGGTACGATAACATAGTAAAAGAGTTGGAAGAAATGTTTCAAACAATGTTCAAGAAGCCCAAAGTAGCAGTTGTAGGCATGTCTGATGCTGGTAAGAGTAGTCTAATAAACGCTCTGCTTGGAGTGGAGAAGATGCCTACGTCGTGGACACCTACGACCTCTATTAGTGTACATATTAAACACATAAATGACCGACCAGAGTTTATAAAAGATGAAGCGACCATTTTTGAGGGAAGCGAGAATGGATTTGATGTAAATCGTATACACCAACACTCATACTATGAAGAAACTAGATTGGCTAGTGGTCCTACAAGTATTTTATCTGAATACGGAACGAGGCAAGGAGATTACTATTCAATAGAGGATGCTAGCGCTGCGGTTGTATATCTCGACAGTCCGATTCTCCAACTATGTGACGTTATCGATCTTCCAGGGTTTGGGACGGGTGATAGAGATATGGATGATATAATGGCTAGTCAGTCAACTGAGTTCGCAGATGCTACAATTTATATGTCACCTGCGAATGGGTTTTTAAGAGGTACTGACATAGAATTTCTAAAAGCTAGTCTAAACGCACTTCCTGCTTTTGAAAATAGTCAAAATGAGTTGGAACCATTAAATAACTTATTTGTTATTGCTTCTCAAGCCCATACGATAAATCACGGCAATAAAGTAGAAGTTGACTCCATTCTTGATGCTGGTGCTGAGCGTTTTTATAGAGAAGTGCCTGAGGAGATCTGGGAGAATAAGTCGGAAGTTTCTAATTATCAATATACAGTTGAAGAAATACGCAAGCGATTCTACTCATATACAACGGACCATGCCGGGTTGAGGGAAGATTTCGAGAAAAATTTACGTTACCTTCTAGAAACTCTACCATTTATTATTAAACAGAATGCATGGAACATGATGAACGAATACCTAGATAAATACAAAAAAGAATTGGAAATTGAAAAGGTAAATTTTATTGAAATACTTGATGAGCGAGAAGCAAAGCTAGAGCAATTAAAGCAAATGAAAAATGATGAACCTATGAGAAAATACGAAATGCAGAAAGCTAGAAAAGAGGTAATGGAAAAGATTGAATTGTTCCGTGATGATACGCAAGCATCATTCGAGAAAGAATTCTCAGAGATTGTTTCGCCAGATTATATTGTCAATCTAATCAAATCAAAAGGATATAAAAAAAAGAAAGACGACATGGAGCATTTAGCAAGCTTTATCAGTAGTAAAATTCAAGCTAAAATTCAAAATATTTTAAAATATAAGTCGGAAGATCTGAACTTGATAATAAATCAATATATAGAAAACTTCGAAGGAGCGATTCACAAACACGCCTATTCTGATGTGAGAGGCTTTAAGATTCCCTTTGATACAAAAAAAGCGTTTGCAAGTGGCTTGGCTGGAATCGCAACATTTGGAGGTTTAGCTTTTTGGGCATCAACGCTAGGCAATTTAGGAGGTTATATACTTGTAGCTAAAGGGGTTTCCGTTCTTTCTGCTGTGGGGATTTCTGTTGGAGGAACGGCGAGCGCTGTTACCGCTATCTCATTAATCGGGGGCCCAATTACGTTAGCTATCGCTGTATCTGTCATCCTAGGGATGGGTGTCTTCATGCTTGGATCGGGTGGTTGGAAGAAGAATGTGGCCAAAAAAATTGTCAAAGAATACTCTAAACAAGATGCGCTGAATAAGTTCTCTAATGTTATAGATGAATTTTGGGATGATACGGAATTTGCATTCAACAGCGCAGCGGATGCATTAGAAGAAGAGTGGCAGAAGAAACTTTCAGCAATGGAAGAGAAGGTGTCCTACTATAGTGCGGATGATGTAAGGAGAAGTATTTCTGAAGTTGAGCAGATGATTAAGTTCTTAGAGGAGATGCCAATCCCCTTTTGCAATGCGATAGCTGTTTAAAGGCGGTCTATACAATGGCTTCAGCTATTTCATGGATGAACTGGTGAAATATACAGAGAAAAACGTTTTTTGGTCAGCAATTCTAGCCTTAAAAAATGCATTTAATCGAAAGGTTGAATGTGAGGAATCTAAGTGAAATCAGAGGCTTTTCGTGAGTTTACGCTACTCATAGGAGGCCTTTTTTGTATTATTATCAATTGGCATTACGTTCGAAAATAACTATAATGAATGTTACATACACTTGCTCGTATAAGGATTGATTGCTACTAAAAGAATAGGGAACAGGTTGCCAGTGAGGGTTTGTTTACAAACCTCGTAATCTCGTTGTACCCTATTGTTCTGCAGAAAGGGAGTGAACCACCATGCCTAAAACAGTCATCTTCGCCGAGAAACCCTCCCAAGCGAAAGCGTACGCAGAGGCTTTCTCAGTTGGAGAGAAGACAAAGACATACATACAGCTAAAGCCAGATGACACCTTTCCACATGGGGCGACGATTACGTGGGGTGTCGGGCATTTGGTGGAATTGAAAGAGCCGCATGACTACCACAAGGAGTGGAAGAAGTGGAAGTTGGACCAGCTTCCGATTGTGCCGGAGCGTTTCCTTGAGAAGGTCTCGAAAGGGAAGTGGGAGCAATTCCAAGAGGTGAAGCGGTTGTTCCAGCAGGCAGATGTGCTTGTAAATGCGGCGGACGTGGACCGAGAAGGGTCGAATATCTTCTATAGCATTCTTCGGCTAACAGGGGTGAAGGGGAAGCCGATTCAGCGGCTGTGGATCAACTCCCTTGAGAAAGACGAAGTGCGGAAAGGGTTCAGGCATCTCGAAAGCAATGAGAAGGACTTGCGTCTCTTCGACGAAGCGAAGGCGCGTCAAATTAGTGATTGGATGGTTGGGATTAATGCGAGTCGCTTGTTTACACTGCTCCTTCAGAAGAAAGGGTTTGGCAGTTATCTATCCATAGGACGGGTGCAGTCGCCAACGGTCTACTTAATCTATCAACGGCATAGGGAGATTGAGAACTTTAAGCCGGAGCCATTCTACCAGATTGAGGGGCAGTTCAAATCCCAGGCTGGTACGTACAAAGGGATGGCGGAAATTAAGGAGAAAGATAAAGCGAAGGTACAGGCGCTATTGGACAAGCACGGAGTAAAGGAGAAGGAAACTGAATTTGGAATTGTCCAACGCGTGGACAAGAAGACGAAGCACCAGAAATCTCCGAAGCTTCATTCCTTATCCACGCTCCAAGGTGTGGCAAATAAGCGCTGGAAGTATCCTCCGTCCAAGGTGCTGAAGACGATGCAGAGCTTATATGAGAAACGGCTGGTCAGCTATCCAAGAACGGATTGCAACTACATCACAGAAAGTGAATTCGGGTACTTAGTGAATAACCTCGATGCGTATCAGAAGACCTTGAACGTATCGTTTACGCCAGCTTCCCTGAAGCCGAATAAGCGATACGTGAACAGCAGCCAAGTTCAGGAGCACTATGCGATTATTCCAACGAAGACGGTCCCTACCGAGAAGAAGTTGAGCGGATTAAGTCGTGAAGAGCAGAACCTTTATAATGAGATTCTTTCGACGACGCTTGCCATGTTCCATAAAGACTACGTCTATGAAGAGACAACAATTCTCACAAGTGTCAAAGGCTTGTCGTTTAAAACGACTGGGAAGCGGGATGTAGATAATGGGTGGAAAGAGCTGTTTCCAAAGCCGGCTAAGCCGAAACAAGGGCAAGATAAGCCACTTCCGAATGTCGGACAAGGGGAACAGGTAGACGCTCAGGTTGAAGTGAAAGAAAGCATGACGAAGCCGCCGAAGCCGTACACGGAAGGCGATTTAATCACGATGATGAAGACGTGCGGCAAGCACATGGATGATGAAGCAGATGTGGAGATTCTGAAGGAAGTGGAAGGCCTTGGAACAGAAGCCACACGCTCGAGCATCATTGAAACGATAAAGGCTCAGAAATACATTGAAGTGAGAAAGAACACAGTGTCCGTGACGAATAAGGGCATCATGCTGTGTGAGGCGATTGAGGGTACGCTCTTATCAAGTCCGTCCATGACGGCGAAATGGGAATCTTATTTGAAGAAGATTGGCAGCGGGGAAGGCTCGAAGCAGGTATTTACGAAGCAGACGGTCCAGTTTATTGAGAAGCTTATTCAAGACACCCCTGGCTCAATCGAGAAGGTTCACATTAAGAGTACGGAAGAGAAGAAGAAATGGAATGAGCCGATTGCGAAATGTCCGTCCTGCCAGACTGGCTCTATCATCGATCGGTATAAGTTCTATGCCTGCTCCAATTACAAAGAAGGCTGTAGTGTCACATTCCCGAAGAAGCTCGCGGGAAAGACGCTCACACAGAATATGATTAAAACGCTTTGTCAGAAGAAACGAACGCGTGTATTGAAAGGATTTAAAGGCAAGAAACCGTTCAGTACGGCGCTTGTGTTGGATGAAGACTATAAGATTAAATTTGATTTCGCGAAGAAAGAATGACAGAAGGACTGCCCACTTTAGGTGTGAAGGCAGTCCTTTTTTTATTTATCAGGATGTCTAAAGCACCCTAGCTCATGGTCATTCACGACGCCACCTCCTTGCAGATACGCATAGATGGTTACAGAACCAACGTACTTCATTCCGCGTTTCTTCAAGTCCTTGGACAAGGCGTCTGAGAGGTCCGTTGTGGTGGTGAACTGGTCGTCTTTGTTTACGATGACCGTGCCATCTGAGAACCCCCACAAGTACTTCGAGAAAGAGCCGTGCTCTTGTTGAATCTCTATAAATTTGGCTGCGTTGTTAATGGCCGCATTAATCTTGCTGCGACTTCGAATGATGCCAGGATCTTGGAGGAGTTCTTCGACTTTCGTCTCATTGTAATGCTGAATTTTAGTCGGGTCGAACTGGTCGAATGCGCTCCGGAAGTTCTCTCGTTTCTTTAACACAGTGAGCCAGGATAGGCCGGCTTGGAAGCATTCAAGAAATAGCATCTCATATAATTTGTGGTCGTCATAAACGGGTACGCCCCATTCGTTGTCGTGATAGTTTAAGTAGATTTCAGGCTGCCCTTCTACCCATGTGCATCGTTTCATTGTCGATCCCTCTTTATTCGAGAATTGTAAGTCTTCCTATTATCCCATAGTTCCGTTCTTCGTAAAACGAGCGAGGTCGTCCTCGTTGAAATAATGCTTGTAAGGAAAGGAATTTATGTATAAAATATGGTAAACAGGTCATCAGATGACTGTTTCATTCATACGTTTATGTAAGCGCTGACAAACTGTGTGTCTATGAAAATGGGGGGATGTTCATGTTAGTTCTAGTTGCTTTGAGCGCAATTTTAGCACCGTTTCTATTTTTGGTGTTGCTTCGCATGCCGGCGAAGAAGGGGATGTTCTATAGTGCGGGAATCGTCATTCTACTAGCCTATTTTGTATGGGGGGTAGGCGTTGATATTATTGCAGCTTCCGTACTGGAAGGATTTCATAAGACGTTAACGATTCTATTTATCTTGTTTGGGGCAATTGTATTGCTCAACACGCTTCGAAAGACAGGGGCTGTGAACCGCATCAATCAAGGGTTCAGAGGGATTTCGACAGACATGCGTGTACAAATTGTAATTGTAGCCTTTCTATTTGGGGCGTTGATTGAGGGGGCAGCGGGCTTTGGAACACCAGCCGCTGTGACGGGTCCACTAATGGTAGCGCTCGGATTTACGCCAATGGCGGCTGCGTCCATTGCACTCATTGCGGACAGTTCACCGGTCTCATACGGGGCGGTTGGAACGCCGATTCAAGTGGGATTGAGCAATTTGCCTGAAGCGGGCATTCCATTCTATCAAGAGATTGGAGCTCGAATTGCGTTTTTTGACTTATTTGCGGGTACGTTCATTCCGTTTATTATCGTAGTGGTCTTAACGGTCTTCTTCGGAAAGAAGAAGGGGTGGAAGAGTGCATGGGAGATGCTGCCTTGGACGCTCCTTATTGGGATTACGTATACATCATCGGCTTATCTGTACGCGGTCTTGTTCGGTCATGAGTTTGTTGCCATTCTAGCGTCGCTAACAGGGTTAGTTGTAGCAACCGTAACGGCGAAGCGAGGATTCTTGCTGCCGAAGTCTTCATGGCAGGATGCGCTTCAAGAAGATTTCACAATCGAAGAAGAAGGAACAAATATGGGGTTGTTGCGTGCTTGGTCGCCGTATCTGGTCATTGTCGGTCTGTTGCTCGTTACAAGAATCGTGCCTTCAGTTAAAGCGTTTACATTGGAATGGGTAGATCTCACATGGACGAACATTCTTGGCGTAGAAGGCGTGACGTCCAAATGGCAAGTACTGTACTCGCCTGGAACCGTGCTTGTATTTGCAGCGATTCTTGCGGTAGTCATTCAACGAAAGTCGTTTCGTAACTTTACCGTAGCGGCGAAAGAGTCGATTCTTTCTATGAAGGATGCGGCGTTGGCTCTGGTGGCGACGCTAGCGCTTGTACAAGTGTTCACGAACTCTGGGATGAATGGAAATGAATTAATCAGCATGCCTCAATATATCGCCCAGAACTTAGCGGGTGGATTTGGAACCATGTGGGTACTAGCGGCGCCGTTCCTGGGTGAATTAGGGGCATTTATTACAGGGAGTGCAACCGTTTCTACGCTTACGTTCTCTCCGGTTCAGTATAGTATCGCAGAAGAGACGGCGTTATCGAAAGAAACAATCCTTTCCCTTCAAGTTATCGGAGCCGCAGCTGGGAACATGATTTGCGTACACAATGTTGTCGCAGCCGGAACCGTCGTAGGCTTGTCTGGTAAAGAAGGGGATATTATTCGAAAGACGATTTTACCTGCATTGCTTTATGGATTGTTGGTTGGGGTTGCCGCTTTATGCATCACGATGTTGGTTTAAGTGCCCGTTCTCTTTTCCAATGTTGTAATTTAGAGTAAGATAAAAGGAACATCATTGGAATTTGGAGGAAGTTCTTTGGAATACAAACCAATTACAACGAAAAAGATTTATGAACAAGTAGCAGATTCACTCCTCGAGTCGTTGAGAAATGGGACGTTAAAGTCGGGGGATAAATTAGATAGTGTCGAAGTGTTAGCTAAGAATTTCAAAGTCGGGCGGTCAGCCATTCGAGAAGCGTTAAGCGCACTTCGAGCGATGGGGATTCTTGAGATGCGCCAAGGAGAAGGGACGTACGTGCGAGCCTTCGATGCGTCACGCTTTTCATTGCCGGTATCCGTTGGGTTGCTCATGACTCCTGAAGATTTACGTGAACTTCTAGAAGTGAGGAAGATATTAGAAGTTGGGGCTGCGGGTTCGGCTGCTGTCACTCGTACAGAAGAAGACTTGGTTCTCATTAAGGAAGCACTTCAAAATATGGAGGACGCAAAAGGCAATGGGGAGATTGGAGATCAAGCGGATTTGGCGTTTCATTTAGCTCTTGTGAAGGCCACGCACAACCAGATGTTAATCAACTTAATGAATAGTGTATCGGAGATTATGGTGCAGGCGATGCGTGAAACGCGTAAGCTGCTTCATACACCTGAAGGGACGGAGCAGTTGTTGGAGGAACACCGGCTCATCCTGCAAGGAATAGAATCTCGCGACGAAGCGAAGGCGAAAGAGGCCATGGTGACGCATTTATCCAATGTGGAGATTTCGCTCGCCGATTATATTAGATAAAGGGTAACGGTTTGTCCGTTTCCTTCTAATTTTGCCATAGTCATCAGATGACCTTATGTATAAGGTGGGAGGGGTAACAGATGAAAGTTTCAATTTTTATTACATGCTTATGCGACACATTTACACCTGATGTGGGGAAAGATACGGTTCAATTGCTGGAACGGTTCGGGTGCGAGGTTGACTTTCCAGCTGGACAGACGTGCTGCGGACAACCGGCGTATAACAGCGGGTACAAGCGTGAAGCGGTGAAAGGCATGAAGCAAATGATCGAGGCATTTGAACCATCGGAATATGTTGTTGGGCCTTCCGGGTCTTGCGTGCATATGATTAAAGACTATCCGAGAGTGTTGTCTGAAGAACCTGAGTGGCGTGACCGAGCACAGAAGCTCGCAGACAAAACGTATGAACTGACGCAATTTCTAGTCGATGTGTTAAAGGTGCAGGACGTTGGTTCCACCTTCAAAGGGAAAGCCACGTATCATCCATCCTGCCACATGACTCGGTTACTTGGCGTGAAGGACGCTCCAAGGATCCTGCTTGAGAATGTGAAGGGGTTAGAGTTGATTGAGCTTCCTTCAGGGGAAGACTGCTGCGGCTTTGGGGGTACATTTGCCGTGAAGAACTCGGCTATTTCCGGTCAGATGGTGCAGGAGAAGGCAGCACATATTGAAGAAACGAAGGCCGATTATTTAATTGGCGGCGATATGGGCTGCTTAATGAATATGGGCGGTAGTATGCGCAGGAATGGTCAGGAAGTGGAAGTGCTTCACATCGCGCAAGTATTGAACAGCTAAACGGGAAGGAGTGGGGACGGTGAGTATTAAGATTGGAACGAAGCCTTATTCAGAACGAATTAAAGATGGAATCGATAATGCGTTTATGAGAAATGCCGTGTCCAGTGCGCAAGGACGCTTTCGTTCAGGGCGACTGAAGGCGGCAGAGGAGCTTGGCAATTGGGAAGATTGGAGAACGCTCGGGGAAGAGATTCGTTCTCATACGTTGGAGAACTTGGATTATTATTTGCACCAGCTCAGTGAGCAGGTTGAAAAGCGCGGTGGGAATGTGTTTTTCGCGAGGACGGCGGAGGAAGCAAATCAATACATTCAAGAAGTCGCAAGGAAGAAAGAAGCGAAGAAAGTCGTTAAATCGAAGTCGATGGTAACAGAAGAGATTGGGTTGAATGAGGCCCTTGCTGAGAGTGGTTGTGAAGTTGTTGAATCAGACCTTGGTGAATGGATCTTACAACTAGACGAAGACCCTCCATCTCATATCGTCACACCTGCGCTTCATAAGAATAAGGAGCAAATTCGGGAGACGTTCATGAAGAAGAAAGGCTATACAGGCTCAGACAGTCCTGAGGAACTGGCTGCCTTTGCCAGGGAACAGCTCCGGCAGGATTTCTTACAAACGGATATCGGAGTCACAGGCTGTAACTTTGCGGTAGCGGAATCCGGGGCTGTGACCTTGGTTACGAATGAAGGAAATGCGCGTATGGTAACGTCCCTTCCCGATACGCAAATATCTGTAATGGGCATGGAGCGCATTGTTCCGACGTGGGAAGATTTAGAGGTTGTTGTGAGCTTGCTAACACGAGCGGCTGTTGGGCAGAAGTTAACAAGTTATGTCACGGGCCTCACGGGTACGCGTCTAGAAGATGAATTAGATGGGCCTCAAGAATTCCACCTCGTCATTCTTGATAATGGCCGTTCGAATATACTTGGTACTGAATTTCAATCCGCCCTTCACTGCATTCGATGTGCGGCATGTATCAATGCTTGTCCTGTGTACCGTCACGTTGGAGGCCATTCCTACGGTTCCATCTATCCAGGTCCGATTGGGGCTGTACTAACCCCACTGTTGGATGGGTATGAGGAGCATAAAGATTTGCCATATGCATCCACGCTCTGTGCAGCTTGTTCAGAAGCATGTCCTGTGAAGATTCCCCTTCATGAGCACTTGGTTCGTCACCGCGAAATCATCGTGGAACGCGAGAAGATGACACCTAAAAGCGAAAGATTAGCAATGAAGGGCTTTGCCAAATGGGCATCCACTCCAGCTGCTTACAAGCTGTCAACGAAGATGGCACGAACGACGCTGAAGCCGTGGACAGAAGATGACTATATCGAGAAAGGTCCAGGTCCGATGAAGGGGTGGACGGACGAACGTGATTTTCCAGCGCCTTCGAAGAAACGTTTCCGTGATTGGTATCAACAGCGTGAGAAAGGGAGGGAGAATTAATGGCTATTGTGAATCGGGAAAGCTTTTTGGACCATTTGTCGGAGCAACTTGGCAGAAAGAGACGGACAGAAGTAGAACCACCAGTGTACTCTGTGCAACCTCAGGAGCTTGTCTTCCAGGGTGCCACGCAAGATGAGCTGCTTGATAAATTGGAAGAGCAGTGCAAGGTGATCCATACAACGCTAACGAGAACAACGCTAGACAGTCTTGGCCATACGTTGACGAGGGTGTTGGAAGGATACCGCGCGACGAAAGTGATCAGTGCAAGCGGGCCAAGGGTTGATGCGATGCGTTTAAGAGACGTGTACGCAGATTTAGAATTCGTCGGTTACGACGTGCGTCTATGGGATAAAGGAGAAGAAAAGGAACAGTTGGCGTTTGCCGAACAAGCTGGAGCCGGAATCGTATTCAGCGACATTACTTTGGCGGAATCCGGCACTGTTACGTTGTTTAACGACCGATACAACGGCCGTTCTATCAGCCTACTTCCAGAGACGTTCATCGCTATCGTTCCGAAGAGCACATTAGTCCCCCGAATCACACAAGCTACAAGGTTGATTCACGCCGAAGAGAAAAAGGGCAATCCTGTATCCTCCTGCGTGAGCTTTATTACAGGTCCAAGTAACAGCGCAGATATTGAAATGAATCTGATTGTCGGTGTGCATGGTCCTGTGAAGGCAACGTATATAGTGGTTGAGGATATGTAATTTGAATTTATAGATTGAGAGGGTTACTGAGAGCTTTTGCGGCTTGTAGGTAGCCTTTTTTTGTTGTCATGTTTGTGGCGTAGATTGCCATTGAATTATCTAGAAGAAACCCAGCCTGTTCATCTTAACTACAAGCATGATTCATGATAAGGGAGGCCATTACGTAAACAAGGCTTCTATAAGAAGGTCAGACTACGTAAGGATTAAGGGAAAGGCTTCTCTCGTTAACTCTTATTATGATTATGCTACAATTGGATGGAGAAAAATAAGGAATATTTTGTCTAATGGTGACAACAAAAGGGGTGGAATCAATGAAAGCATTGAAACCGATTGTGTTCGTCTTGGTATTCGTTGTGCTTGCTGCGTGTACGGAAAAGCCAAAACCAGAGGACACATTCACGTCTTATATGAAGGCTTGGGAGAGCGGGGAATATAAAGAGATGTACGCTCTGCTTCATGAAAGTGCAAAAGAAGGGGTGACAGAGGAAGCGTTCGTGGAACTCTATCAAACTAGCTATAATGAAATAGAGGTACAGAACTTAGCGGTTACATATGAATTACCTGAGGAAGAACAAGAATATAAGAAAGAGGATACACCTTCTTTCGACTACAATGTGACGATGGAATCAGTAGGCGGAGAGATTGACTTTACCCATTCTGCTCAACTCCTTTATGAAGAAGGGGAAGAAGAGAATCGCTGGGCAATGAGCTGGTCACCGTCCATGCTCTTCTCTGAAATGGAAGCTGGAGACACAGTAGCTGTTGAGACCATGGCACCAGAGCGTGGCGGCATTTATGACGCGAACGGAAATGGGCTAGCGGTGAAGGGACCTGTTCAAGAGGTTGGCATCGTTCCAGGGGTGATGGAGAATGAAGAAGAGCTCAAGAACCAGTTGGCTGGGATTCTTGGACTTACGGTGGATGTGATTGACAAGAAGCTGAATCAGTCTTGGGTAAAGGATGATTTGTTCGTTCCATTAGCGATGGTGGCTGACAATGATCAAGAACGGTTGGATGCATTATTAAGCGATGAACTCCCACGAGGAATTCAAGTGAATTCTGGACAAGAAGCGCGTGTTTATCCTCTAGGGGAAGCGGCTGCCCATTTAACGGGGTATGTAGGAGATATTACAGCTGAAGAATTGGAAAAACGAGAGGGAGAAGGGTACTCTTCTACAGATCGGATTGGGAAGTCAGGACTCGAGTTACTTTACGAAGAACAACTCCGTGGAATACCTGGTGCGAAAGTGTATGTAAGCAAGGAAGCAGAAGAGGCAGAGGATATTGTTCTTGCAGAAAAGGCCGTGCAAAACGGAGAAGATGTAAACGTAACGATTTCCTCAGATGTGCAACAGACTCTTTATGAAGAGATGAAGGATACTTCAGGGTCGGCCACGGCAGTCAACCCAACGACGGGGGAAGTGAAAGGGTTAATCAGTGCACCGACGTATGACCCAAATGAGCTGAGTTTAGGGTTAGGTTCAGACGGGCCAACCATTAATAAGTTCACCAAAACGTATTCTCCAGGTTCTACATTCAAACCAATTACTTCAGCCATTGGAATTGAAGCAGGAACGCTGCAACCTAGCGAAGCCTTAACGATTAATGGAGAAACGTATTCAGCGGATGCTGGATATAGTGTGACCCGGGTGCCAAGTGCTGCGTCTGATACGCAAGTCGACTTGCGTGATGCGCTTGTACGTTCAGATAATATCTATTTTGCGCGAGAAATTGTTGAGATTGGAGCAGAAGACTTCCTCCAAAGTGCGAAACAATTCGGCTTTCATGAGGAAATTCCGTTCTCTTACGGAATTGAAGCCTCGCAAATAGCAAATGGCGAAACGATTGGCAGTGAATCCTTACTTGCTGCGACAGGGTACGGGCAAGGGGAAGTGCAAATCAGCTCCCTTCATCTCGCCATGACGTATACACCGTTCGTGACCGGAGGCACGCTCTTAAAGCCAACTCTACTGGTGGAAGAAGAGACCAGCCGAGCGTGGCATGAAGACGTCATGAGTCAAGAAACAGCGACACTTGTGACAGAACGGTTGAAAGCCGTTGTACAAGATGCGGAAGGAACCGCTTATAAACCAATCGTAGAAGGAGTGAACTTAGCGGGCAAAACGGGTTCCGCAGAATTGAAGCAAGCAGGTGAAGAAGACGGCCAAGAACATGGCTGGTTTATTGCATGGAACACAGACACTAATAACCTCCTTGTCTCCATGATGGTGGAAGATGCTCAGGAAGGAAGCCATGACGTGGTGCCGAAAGTGAAGAATGTATTTCAGAAGTTGAGGTAATAAAGGGACAGGTTCATCGTCCCCTTCCCCACTCGTACAACAGAAAAAAAGGATTAGACTCTACTATGAGTCTAATCCTTTTCTGATTTATGGATTATACATAATCGGTGATCCCGGTCCGAGATCAATTCCTAGTAGCATCCAGACAATTAAGAGGATTGTCCAGCTGATTAGGAAGAAGATTGAATATGGTATCATAACGGAAATCATCGTTCCGATTCCCATATTCTTATCATACTTCTGTGCGAATGCGATAATAATTGCGAAGTACGTCATAAGTGGTGTGATGATATTCGTGCTTGAGTCTGCAATACGATAAGCCATCTGAGTTAATTCAGGTGAGTAGCCGAGCTGCATCATAATTGGCACGAAGACCGGCGCCATCATGGCCCATTTAGCGGAAGCACTTCCGATAAACAAGTTAATAAAGGCTGAGATTACAATGAAGGTCAGAATTAATGGAATTCCGGATAGATTAATGGAATCTAGGAACTCTGCTCCAAACACTCCAAGGACTAGTCCCATGTTCGACTCAGTGAAGTACGCAACGAACTGACCAGCTGTAAAGGCAAGTACGATGAACATGCCCATAGAAGCCATCGTGTCAGATAGTTGGTTCGCAACGTCCTTATCACTCTTAATCTCTTTCGTTACCAATCCATAGACAAGTCCAGGGATAAAGAAGAGAATCGTGATAATTGGAACGAGTGAGCTCATAAATGGAGACTGGACGATCGAGCCGCCTTCGCCTCTCATTGGTGCGCCCTCTGGAACGATTAACAAGGCAAATAGAGCTGCGGATACGATAGTCGCCACAACAGACCATACGATACCTTTTTTCTCTGTGGATGTTAATTTATCCATTGAACCGACGTATTCACCTTGGTAGGTGCCAAGTCTTGGCTCAATAATCTTTTCTGTTACGAACGTACCGACGAGCGTCAGTAAGAATACAGATACGATGATAAAGTAATAGTTCATCGCGATGTTCATCGTTTCTGCGTATTCAGGATTGAGGATTCTTGCGGCATCAATCGTCAGCTCTCCAAGTAACGGATCTGTAGCAGAAAGTAATAAGTTCGCACTAAAGCCTGCGGAAACACTGGCGAATGCAGCCGCAAGACCAGCTAGAGGGTGTCTTCCGAGCGCTGCGAAAATAACAGCCCCGAGCGGTGGCAATACAACGTACCCAGCATCAGACGCGACGCTTGACATAATCCCGGCAAATACAAGGCCAAGCGTAACAAGACGATTTGGAACAGACTGAACAAAGCCACGTAGCATCGCGCTAATTAGACCAGAACGCTCAGCAATTCCGATTCCAAGCATCGTTAACAATACAATGCCTAGCGGAGCGAATCCGATAAAGTTATCGGTCATACTCCCGAAGATATAGACAATTCCCTCATCACTTAATAAGTTCTTAACTTGAACAATTTCGCCTTCTTTCCCTGGGTGTTCAACTTCAATCCCAAGCGCTGAAATCCCTGCTGATAGCAACAGGACAAGAACAGCTAGAATGGCGAACAAGGTGATCGGGTGAGGCAGCTTATTGCCGACTCGTTCAATAAAGTCTAGGAAACCTTTCAGTACCCCTTTTTTCTTTTTCTCCATGGTTTACCTCCCATAAGTTATCTGCAACAGTATCTATTTTATCGAAGTTTATCGAATTTTGAAAGAAACTAAAAGAAAGCGGTTACATTTAGTTGTGAGACAGAGGGACAGGTTCCTCGTCCCGCTTGACATAAATCATGGAAGAAAAGGCTCTTTACGACAAGAAGAACCTCTAAAATCTAAGTCATTGTTGTGACTTAAATAAATAGAACCAAAGGCTTGCAAGAACAGCCACTTTAAGGATGTGAAATAAAGAATGTTTACTACATTTCAATAGTAAAGATAGAGGGGGGAAATAGCTTCATTGAACCGTTTTTGAACGATTAGATAGATTCAAGTATAAGATTCTTTCTCTGTTTATAGATAAATAGATTCATTTATTCTTTTATATGGAAATAGCAATTGCCAAAGTGTGGAAGTAGGGGTAATCTAAATGAGTTAACAGAATATGTAAATGCTGGCCGGCATTGAAATGACCCATAAAGGAAGTACCGTTTATTACTATATTCAGTAAGTAAATGGGGATAGGCGATACATAAAGCGGAGGGATATGGATGAGATGGATTAAACTTCTCATGACGACACTTATATTGTTTACTAGCCTGCTTGTGCTTGGGGAGGGGCGCATGCTGACTCTTGAGAATTTCTATGAGCAATTCAATACGACAACCATCTATACGAATCCAGCCATCTCCGAAGAAGAGATGATTGATGACATTTACAGTGCTGCAAAGACACATGATGTGGACGTATTTACGGTTGTCGAGACCCCTAATGGTGCACGTTCTGGTAAGAAGACCATATATGGAACAGATGGGGTAGAAGAGTTGCTTAGAGAAACGATTCATCTCGAAGAAGGGAAATACGAGAGTGTATTTCTCGGTAATCTCGAGTTTACATTTAAAGAGTTGCGTAATCATCCCACAATCGCCTATACCCCTGAATTCTATGGCATCGGTCAATCCGATGCCTTTCATTCCTTTAAGATGGACCTGATTGATACATATGCAGGAAACCACCCCCATGAAGGTTATGGCCAACATAAAGAGCGAAATCGACTTTTGGCAGTATGGGGGCTTGTAACAGCGATTGTTCTACTGTTAACCTTCTATGATATTTCAATGAGGCGGAAAGAAACGTTAGTCCGTTTATCCATTGGAGAAAGCTTGCCTTCGATGGCTATAAAGTCTATCGCATTTGATTCACTAATAATCATGCTAGCATTCTTTGTTTCTTATGTGGCCTTGGCTCCCTTTACACAGTTGGAATCTTATATACCTTGGCTCATCCCATTCGTTAGTGCGTTGCTTCTATTGAACAGCTTGGCTTATGTAACCATGCACTTCATGAGTATCAAAGAAGCGTTCTCCAACGGTTTTCAATCTCGTAAGTTATTATCGCTTACGTACGGATTGAAATTCCTGACCACAGTGTTGACCGTTGCGCTTCTATCAAGCAGTTTAGCGGTGGCGTACGAAGCCTTAGAACTCTACAAGCAGCGTGATTTCTTTGAGTCCCGTTCAGAATTCTCTTATACCTATATCGGTCATAAGATTCATTCTCCGGATTTTTCGCCAACTGAGAGCCTTGATAAATCAGAGCAGGTACAAACGGAGCAATACAACCGTTTCTTAGAAGAGTTTCAGGCGACGCTTTTAACACCAATTAATAACCTATCGAAACATACTGAGACGACGTTGCTTCTCAACCATCATGCAGTTCCTTATTTGTTTCAGGTGTTGCCAGACATAAAGTCTGAGATTGAGAAGGAGCCTTTCGCGATTGTACTTCCTGAGAATAGAGAGGCACCGAATGAAAGCTTGCTACGAGATTCGCTGGATTCGCTAGGGTTTGGTGAGGCTATCCCTCGTTCTTACAAGACAATCCGATATGAAGGATCGGTTGAGATGGTTGGGATTGACCAGAACCATCATAATGGCAGCGTTCTTATCGATAACCCGACTGTAATTCTGATGAACACAACGAGTCCTCCTCAACAGATCTCTCAAGTACTGCTCTCGGATATGATGTATCGAATGAATGATGAAGCTTTCCGCGCCTTTGTTGAAGAACAAGGGATGGAGCGAGAACTGATCTTACAAACGAATGTATGGGATAAATATAGTGCGGCGTGGAATTCCGCCAAGCGTCTCCTCATTATGAATACCGTGTTTGCGGCACTTGTTCTACTGCTTGAGTTGCTCATCATCGGGACTATTCTACGACTTGAATATCAGGTGAACGCGATTGAGCTCTCTATTAAGAAAGTACTAGGGTACAGCATTCTTTCAAAGAATCGGCTGATTGTCGTTGTTACAACTACAATTACTGGGGTGGGGGTAGTCGGTGTAACACTTCTGTCTTATTTCTTGAAAGTTGGTGACCCTGCACTCCTCTTGCTAGGCGGAACATGCTTGCTTGTGCTTGAGCTTTGTGTTGTCGTTCTAACGGTGAGAAAAGTGGAAAAAGCTAATGTGCAGCGGATATTAAAAGGAGGCAACCTATGATTCAGTTGGAGAAGTTAAGGAAAGAGTTCGAAGGAAAGCCTCTGTTTCAAGAGCTTGACTTGACGATAGAGGATGGTGATTTTGTCGTCTTCTCCGGGCCGAGTGGCTGTGGGAAAACGACGCTCTTAAATATGATTGGAGCCCTAGAACCGGTTGATAAGGGGAAGATCATCGTCGATGGAATGGACATCACATTAAAGAAGAATCATCTTTCATACTTTCGCTCAAAAATAGGGTTCCTATTTCAAAATTTCGCTTTAATTGATAACAAAACTGTTCGCCAAAACTTAGCCATTATAAAGAAACAGATTCGTTCAAGCTTAGAAATGGAAGAAGCGCTTCAAATGGTCGGGTTGCTTGAGAAAATAGACACGAAAGTATACAAATTATCAGGTGGAGAGCAGCAACGAGTAGCCTTAGCGCGCCTAATGCTGAAGCAGTGTGACATCATTCTCGCCGACGAGCCAACTGGATCACTCGATACAGACAACGCGAATCGAGTCGTCGCGATCTTGCATGAGTTGAATCGCCAAGGAAAGACAATCATTCTTGTCACACACGATGAAGGAATGAAAGAACAAGGAAACAGGGTGGTGACCATAGGTTGAGTAAATTGCGATCGGTAAAAGGAATGGTGCTCATCGTTCTAGTAGGATTTATCCTGCTAAACCTAGTTTGGTTTGTCACAACGAAAACGCACTATAAACCGTATGTGGAAGCCGTCCCATTAGACGTAACTGGAGTGCACGTAATGGAGGAAGAAGGATTTACCTACAACGTTAAAAGTCCTGATTACCTTCAATACACAGGCAACTTAGGGATTGTTCATCCCGACAAAGAAAGTGCGTTAATCATCTGGCCAAAGTTAATGGGAGAGGATGTTTATGGTTTTAGACTACAGAAGGACGGAGAGGCATATGAAATCTACCTCAATGAGAATCTAGAGCCGTTCGAAGCAGATGAACGAACGAGCGAACTCGTTGCTTCGAAACGTAACGAGATTGATGAGATGATGAGCCGCGCCCGAAAAGTGTTTCGGATGGACTAATGATAGAAGTAACCCCTTTGAAACCATTGGTGAGAAGGGGTTTTTATTTAGGTTAATCATGATAAGGACATTTTGAAATCATGAATTAGCTTTATTTCTAAAGTGAAACAATTAGCCTTATCTAATATTTAACAATAGGCTGTTGGAATGATGGTGAGTTGTTCGTTCTTTATGAAATAGGATATAATGGAGTGTCAAATAAGAACAAAAGGAAGTTCCTATGAATAAACGAAAGAACCTTTCACATAAAAAGTCTGGAAATAAACGCAAACGCTCTGAGAATTCGTTCAGTAAACAGCAGAAAAACCATGGTCGAGGCGGCCCTTCAAAAGGGAAGCGTTCCTCCGACGGTGCCAACCAACGTGGCCAAAAAGGGATTACAGCAGAAGTAACGTGTACCCGACTCACCCATGATGGGAAGGGAATTGCTCAATGGGAAGGCAAGCAAGTTGAAGTGCCTCACCTGCTCCCTGGTGAGAAAGCTGAAATTCTGATTACGAAGCGAGGTCGAGATGTAAGTGGGGAGCTTAAGCGTGTCATTGCTTCATCTAAAGACCGAGTAGAACCACCTTGTCCGTACTTCTACGAGTGTGGGGGCTGCCAAATTCAGCACATGACGAATTTGGCCCAAGGTCGTTTCAAACAGCAAACGGTTAATGAGCTCATGAAGCCATTCGTGAAACCGGAACCGATTATGACGATGGAGCACCCATATGATTATCGAAATAAGAGTCATACGGCGTTCGGGATGAATCAGCAACGCCAAATCATCGGCGGGATGTATGCGATGAATACGCACCGTATTATTCCGATGGACCGATGCCTCATTCACGATCCGAAGGCGGATGAAATCGTGAATACCATTAAAGGCATGTTGAAATCTTTTAAAGTTCAGCCGTATAACGAAGATACTGGACGCGGACTGTTGCGCCACGTGCTCATCAAAGTTGGCAAGGTAAGCGGAGAGATTATGGTCGTTCTTGTGACGGCTTCATCTGAGTTCAAAGGCAAGAACAATTTCGTCAAAGCGTTACGAAACGAACACCCCGAGATTACGACCATCCTACAAAATGTGAATAAACGCGACACGAGTATGGTTCTAGGTGAACAGGAAAAAGTGCTGTTCGGAAAAGGAACCATTACGGATACGCTAGGTGGCCTGGAATTTGAAATCTCAGCTAAGTCATTCTACCAGATTAACCCAGTGCAAACTGAGAAACTGTACGGGAAAGCCATTGAAATGGCAGAGTTGAGTGGCAAGGAAACAGTCATCGACGCCTATTGTGGCATCGGTACAATCGGACTGATTGCGAGCAAACAAGCAGGCAACGTCATCGGTGTCGAATTAAACAAAGACGCGGTGCGTGATTCCATCCGCAACTCCAAACGAAACGGTGTGAAAAACGCTCGATTCTACCAAGGAGATGCGGGCCAGTTTATGGTCGAAATGGCAGCCCGCAACGAGAAAGCGGACGTCGTCATTATGGACCCACCTCGTAGCGGAAGTGACGAAGCTTTCTTATCAAGCGTTGTAAAGCTTAAGCCAAAGAAAGTCGTCTACGTATCCTGCAACCCTGAAACACAAGTACGGGATCTTCATTATCTAGAGAAGAATGGATACAAAGTTGAAGCCATCCAACCCGTCGACATGTTTCCACAAACCGTCCACGTCGAAACCGTCGCCAAATTGGTAAAGAAATAAGGGACAGAGGGACAGGTAAACTGTCCCACTCCTCAATCCAAACAAGCAGCCCATCCAACTTATATGGATGGGCTGCTTGTTTATTTATTCTCTTTCCAGGTTCCTCGTCCCGACGGGACGAGGAACCTGTCCCCTTGTCTCATTGTATGTATTTAATACAGCTCGATATAGGATGTTGACTCCATCCATCAAGGCTTCTTTGTTGAATGTCATGTGTGGGTGGTGAAGTCCTGGTGTTAAGTCGCATCCTAGCCCAAGCATCGTAGCTTTAAGAGAAGGGCGTTCGATGGTGTAAAAGTGGAAATCATCTCCTCCAGGTGTGACTAAAGGCTCTTCTGCACCTTCTTCCCCTAACACCTCTTTGATAGAACGGGTCATAAGATCAATGGCTTCTTGATTACGTTTCGCGGCTGCAATTCCATCTGTATCTACGATTTCAATGTCCACTTCATACAGGTTTCGTATTGCCTCGAAGATTCCATGGACTTTCGATTCCATAAGATCCATCATCTCATTCGTTTGTGCTCTCAAGTCCAATGAAAAGGTCCCGTTACCGGGGATAATATTTGCGTTCTTTCCTCCTGCTTGGAAATGAGTCATTTTAACAGAGTGGGGGATGCGAGGGTCTAAGTAAATCTTATTAATCATGGATACGATTTGAGCTCCAATTTCAATGGCGTTTTGATTTTGGTGAGGCCTGGCACCATGTGCATCATGGCCCCTAATCTCAACGTGGTACATCTTCGCAGCGCCGTGGATAATGACTGGTGTAGCCTGCCCCATTTTTGTTTCTTGTCCAGGGCGAAGGTGAATGCCATACAGGTAGTCGACGTCATCGACCACTCCTTTCTCAACCATTTTCAAAGCACCGGACCCTTTTTCTTCGGCGGGTTGAAAGATAAATTTCAATGCAATCTCATCTTTCAATTCTTGCTGTTGTTCAATCTTCCAAAGTAACCCAAGCACCATAGACATATGAGCATCATGCCCACAGGAGTGGTTCGGTTGGAATGTTCCGTTCACTTCTTGCCACAAGGCGTCAATATCTGCACGAATGCCGACGACAGGTAGGTCTGAATTGAAGTTCCCGTACTTGCCTACAACTCCAGTACAGTCTTCAAATTGAATAACCTCACATCCACTTTCTCTTAGAAGTGAAGCAATATACGACGTCGTTTCCACCTCTTCCCAACTAATCTCGCCATGTTCATGGAGGTAGTGAAAGGTATTTTGTACGCGTTGCGATAAATGGTCTGCCATCAGAAAGCCTCCTATGTAGTAGATTCGACACTATTATGATGTCGTTTGTATAGATTTGTAATTTATTTGTTGAATTCGATTATAAACTTCATTATAATCTACGACAAGATAATAGTCTGAAAAGTTAGAAAAAGGAGGTTGTTTATGAAAACAGAACCGAACCGAGACCCGCAAACACAAAAGAAGAAATTTGAGTTGCCAGATGCCTATGTGATCTTATTCGCCATCTTGCTACTAGCTGCAATTATGACTTATTTAATTCCTGCAGGTTCTTTTGAGCGAGTAACGACAGAGGAGGGGAAGTCGATCATCGTCCCTGGAAGTTACGAGGAGATTGAGCAACAACCCACTGGATTTATTGAGCTCTTTCGCTCTATACAAGATGGTATGGTCGATGGAGCAAGCCTAATCTTCCTCGTGCTAATGATTGGCGGGGCTTTCGCGGTTATAGAGGCTACTGGAGCAATCGATGCACTGATTATGAAGACGATTCATGTAACGAGAAACAAAGAGTATTTACTCATTATCTTCGTGGCCTTAGTGTTCTCAGTATTCGGCGGACTCGGCATTATCGTGAATGCAGTCATTGCCTTTATTCCGATTGGGATTATATTGGCTCGGGCTATGAAGATGGACGCAATTGTAGGTGTCGCTATTATTTATTTAGGAGCCTATTCTGGATTTGCAATTGGTTTCTTAGACCCGTTAACAACCGGATTTGCTCAACAGATTGCTGAGCTTCCTTTGTTTTCTGGGATTGGGTACCGCACCATCATCTACATCACTGTGTGGGCTTCAACTGTCGCGTACATATGGTGGTACGCGAAACGGGTGAAAAAGAACCCATCTAAAAGCGTTTTGGGAGATAACCCTTTTCCGAAATATGATGAGAAAAGTATGGAGAACGCGCCGTCTGAGTTGACCTTATTACATAAGTTAGTCTTAGCGTGGCTTGTATTTGGGATTGGTACTTACGTGTATGGTGTGTTCCAACTTGGGTGGTCCTTAAACGAAATGGCGGCCATGTTCATTGTGATTGCAATTGGGACAACTATCTTAGCTAGAATGAATGCTAATAAGATGGTTGAAGAGTTCATGCGTGGAGCGAAAGGCATTGTGTATGGAGCATTGATCATCGGGATGGCTCGTTCTATTGTTGTCATTCTTGAGAATGGGATGATTCTAGATACGATTGTTCAAGGAATGTCTGTCGTAATGAGCCCGTTTTCAAATGTAGCTGGTGCTATTATTATGTTCTTTGCAAATGGGGCATTCAACCTGATTGTGTCTTCTGGAAGCGGACAAGCTGCCATCGTCATGCCAATCATGGTGCCTCTTGCCGACCTAATGGATGTACCTCGCCAGGTAGCTGTGCAAGCCTATTCTATGGGTGACGGATTTACGAACATTATCACTCCACTTTCTGGTGTTCTCATGGCAAACCTAGCTATCGCCGGTATCCCGTGGACAAAATGGATTAAATTTGCTTTCCCACTTGTCGTCATCTGGTACATCATTGGCATTATCTACCTAAGCATCGGCGTCCTAATGGACTGGGGCCCGATGTAGCGGGACGGAGGGACAGGTAAACTGTCCCATCCCACATCCCCAAAAAGCAGCCCTTTCCGCATCAATCGGATAGGCTGCTTTTTCATATGTTCTCTTTACAGGTTCCTTGTCCCGACGGGTCAAGGAACCTGTCCCTCTGTCCCTCACCAAATGGTGGGGAGTTTAATATAGTGATAACGAACTTGCGCATTGGATGGGGGATAACAATGAAGAGAAAATCAGCTAAACAGAAGAATCTGTTTGCAAATTGGAAGCAACAAGAGGTTCCTTTTAATCAGACCTTTTTTCCGGAGGGGTGCGATTTCTTTCCGTATTCGTGTCAGTGTGAACCGGGACCTCCTGGCCCTGAAGGCCCGCCTGGTCCACAGGGGCCTCGAGGAGAACAGGGGGAGCAAGGAGATCAGGGACCTCCTGGCCCGCCTTTCACACCGGGGTGCAACACTCAGTCCAACGGAGATTGCTCTTTAGCAGAAGGGAATGGCAGTATTTCAAATGGGTTTGCTTCCCATGCCGAAGGGGACACGACGGTATCAGACGGTGTTGCGTCACATTCTGAAGGGTGCAACACAGCGGCGATTGGAGACTGTTCACATGCAGAGGGGAGAGATACTACAGCCTATGGGGACCACTCTCACGTAGAGGGGCAAGGTAATGTAACAGGAGATGCTGGGGACCCAGCGTTAGGATTCAATGCACATGCAGAAGGAGAAGGAAATCTAGCCACTGGAAGGGCTGCGCATGTAGAGGGAGGTGGAGTGGACCAATCGAATAATCCTGCACCTAACCTCGCTAGTGGAGCGGCGTCACATGCGGAGGGAGTTGGGACGATTGCGAGTGGGTTTGCGTCTCATGCAGAAGGTGGGCGAACGAAAGCCTTGGGGGATTATACACATGCAGAAGGGTTTCTGACCGAAGCAGTTGGTACCTACTCTCATGTAGAGGGGCAAGAGTCACGTGCAAATGGAGTTACCTCCCACGCAGAAGGCGCTTTTACTGCTGCCGATAATTTTGCAAGTCATGCGGAGGGGCAGTTGACACAAGCAGATGGGGTAGCTTCGCATGCCGAAGGGCAAGAAACTGTGGCCAGGGCATTCGCAACACACGCAGAGGGATTCCGTACACAAGCGAATGGGGATTCCTCACATGCGGAAGGTCAAGATACAAGGGCTGAAACTTTTGCCACACATGCAGAAGGATTCGGAACGTTTGCCATCGGTCCAGCCTCTCACGCTGAAGGTCAAAATACGCGAGCAGAGGGAGACACTTCTCATACAGAAGGGATTAATACAGTAGCGATCGGGCAAGCTGCGCACGCGGAGGGGATTGATACTCGAGCGGAGCAATTTGCAACACATGCAGAAGGAAGCAATACTCGTGCGGTTCAGCCATTTGCTCATGCGGAAGGTCAGGGAAGTATAGCAGAAGGTGAAACTTCCCACGCAGAAGGGATCAATACAAGGGCAGCAGGTCAAGCGTCGCACGCAGAAGGCATTAACACACAGGCATTGAGAGAATACTCTCATGCCGAGGGAAACAATACTAGAGCCGACAATTTTGCCGCGCACGTGGAAGGATTTTCGTCAGAGGCAAGAGGATTTGCTTCACATGCAGAAGGGGAAGGAACAGAGGCCATTGGCAACGCGTCTCATGCGGAAGGTCAAGAGAATGTTACTATTTTCCAAAACTCACACATTATGGGGCGCTTTGGTGACGCAACCGAGTCTCACTCGTGGTTTATAGGAAATGGTTCTAACAGTGTATCGAGAGGACTAGGAGCTAAATGGCTGTCCTCTGATGGAGAAATGTATATCGATGGAGCGGCCTATAACACAGGTGGTGCTGACTTCGCTGAAATGTTCGAGAGCTTTGATGGGAATCGAATCGATGTCGGATATTTCGTTACCGTTCAAAAGGGAGATTACATTCGTAAGGCCACTTCAACAGACAATCTTATACTAGGTGTAACAAGCGCAACGCCTAGCGTAATTGGAAATAGTGCAGCACTCAGTTGGCATGGAAGATACCTATACGATGAATGGGGGAGAAGAGTCTATCATGAAGTGACGACCCCTTCTCTAAAGGATGACCAAGACAACGTAATTAAAGAAGAAGTGAAGGAAATGCGACCTATTATCAACCCGGATTGGGATCCGAAGCGTGAATACGTATCCCGAAAGCACCGTGCGGAATGGGTAGCAGTGGGCCTAGTAGGTAAAGTTCTCATAAGAGACGACGGCAGCTGTGTCGAACATGGATTCTGCTGGCCAAATGATGAAGGGATAGCAACGGATGCCAAGTCTGGATACTTTGTTCTAAAACGCACCCAAGAAAACCAAATCCTGATCCTTCTAAACGGAATGCCCTTATCTCCAGAGGGACGGAGGGACAGGTAACATAGCCGTCAAGCTAATAAATAGATAGAGTGTTTAGTTGTACACCTTCGGTGTAAAATTCGACTTAAATCAAAAATATTCCAGCAAACACCCTTAAGAATAAAGGAATATAAAGAACCTTTTTTACAAGGTACTACTGTTTAATATTTAAAATCTTAAAAGGACTAGAGTGCTGGCACCTGCGGTCTTTTATTCCATGTCGTCGCACGTTCTCATAAACTGTTTTGATGACCTGTACAATGTTATTAGTAGTGTCGGACGAGATTGCAGATGCAATTAAAGGTAGTGCCTTCTTCGCTTGTTGAATTGCTTTGTACTCACTTGCTTCATTAAGCTGCTTTAGATAAAGGAAATATCTACATTGAAAGGCCATCATAGTTGAGAGTAGTATACGAATCAACGATCCATATAGG